>CAZJAS010000001.1:0-164796 GCA_964544135.1 uncultured Clostridium sp.
AATTGATTACTTTTGGTGTTTTTACAGAGTAATTCAGAAATTTTTATTTATATAATACATAATTGTATTATTAGCCAAAATATGAAAAGAATAGATAGATAGAAGGGAGTGGTGTCATAACAATTCAAAACAAGCTTAAATCACAGGATGGTAATAGGATGTAGTATTATCAGTATATATACACACAGGGATATATACTGATAATGCGTATAAAATGTAAAATAGGAATCAGACAATATTATTATAATAGACTAAAGAAATTTAGTCACAGGTTGCCGGTGAGATAAATGTATCATCGTGACGGGGGTCAACGATGAATTCAAAAAAATTGTGCATAAATTGAAACCGGACCGATGTGCCTTAATGGGTACAAAGTGGGAGATTCTTTAGAGCTTAAAGAATTCTCCCTATGTAAAATGGGAACGATAAATGGAGATATTATAAAATTTATCATTCCGAATGATGTAAGGGCAAGCTCTATTGCCCCTAACTTTCGGGTTATTAGAAGGTTGGGGGCTTCCTTATGCTATCTAATATTATTTACTGCAAAATAAGTATGATTTGTACAAGTTTTTTATGAAAATTAATCCAATTTCTTCAATTTAATGCTAGTCTCAATCTATTTTTTATGATATACTAGTACAGACATTAATCATGGGGAGGTATGCGCTTGCTTTAAGAAATGAGTGAAAACCCCAATTAAATGGTTATTATATATTCAATATAAATGGAGGGCTGAAAAACATGAGTAGTACTTCAAAAGCGAGTCAAAGAATCAAAGCTTTACTCGACGACAACAGTTTCGTTGAAATCGGTGCAATGGTAACAGCCAGAGCAACTGATTTTAATCTGAAACAGACAGAGACTCCTTCTGACGGCGTAATAACCGGATACGGAGTTATTAATGGTAATCTTGTGTATGTATATAGCCAAGATGCTTCCGTATTAAGCGGCAGCGTCGGAGAAATGCATGCAAGGAAAATTTCCAATCTCTATGATTTAGCAATGAAAACCGGGGCACCTATTATTGGACTCTTAGATTCTGCAGGATTTAGATTGCAAGAAGCAACCGATGCACTGGATGCATTCGGCACCATCTATAGGAAAATGTCTGACGCATCCGGCGTTATTCCTCAAATTTCAGCAGTATTCGGAAACTGCGGCGGCGGACTTGCCATTATGGCTTCTATGTCAGATTTTACATTCATGGAAGAAAAAACCGCAAAGCTGTTTGTAAATTCCCCCAATGCCCTTGCCGGCAATACAACCGCAAAATGTGATACTTCATCCTCCTTATTCCAAAGTGAAGAAGCAGGTAATGTGGATTTCGTAGGTGAGGAAGCGGTGATTCTGACTCAGATGCGCAATCTGGTTTCTATACTGCCTGCAAATAATGAAGAAAATCTGGCATTTGACGAATGCACGGATGATTTGAACAGGTTGACTGCTGAGCTCAAAAACTATGTGGGTGATGCGGCAGTTGCACTTGCCATTCTTTCCGACAATAATGAATTTATTGAAATAAAGGCAGATTATGCAAAGGATATGGTTACCGGATTTATTAGATTAGACGGTGTTACCATAGGAGCGGTTGCAAATAGAAATAAAAAGTTTAATGAAGAAGGAAATGTAACAGAAGAGTACGAAGCGGCATTGTCTCCAAAAGGCTGTGAAAAGGCAGCCGATTTCGTTAAATTCTGTGATGCTTTTGATATTCCATTGCTGACGCTGACCAATGTGACAGGTTACAAGGCATGCGAATGCTGTGAAAAAACGATTGCATCTGCTGCAGCCCGTTTAACACATGCATTTGCAAATGCGACGGTTCCCAAGGTTAATGTAATCGTAGGAAAAGCCTTTGGAAGTGCCTATATTACCATGAATTCTAAATCAATCGGTGCCGACATTACCATTGCATGGCCGGATGCTCAGATCGGCTCCATGGATGCAACGCTGGCGGCAAAGGTTATGTATGATGGACAAGGTGCTGATGTAATTAAAGAAAAAGCAGCTGAGTATGCAGCATTACAAACTAGTGCAGCCAGCGCAGCAAGGAGAGGATATGTTGACCAGATTGTAGAAGTGGCCGATACCAGAAAATATGTAATCGGTGCTTTTGAGATGTTGTTTACAAAATATGAGGAACGTCCGGTCAAAAAGCATGGAACAATTTAGAAAGGGAGATACTTAATATGAAAAAAATCCTAACAATGTTATGTATGCTCACTTGTGTTCTGGGATTAACAGCTTGCGGAAACAAAGCAGAAAACAGCAACCTTATACAGAATAGGGCAGAAGCGGCAAAGGTCATTTCCACTGATTTTGTAGTTCCCTATATGCTGAGCTTTTTTGACGATAATCTTGCAGCTCAATATCAGGATAATTATGACGTACATGAATTGGAGCATCTTGCAGAACTTGATTTTGATTATGCGCTGAATATATTTACCACTTATTACGGTGCAAGTTATAACTTTGATACCATTGATGTTGATGGACTGGCTATTTTAAACGGTATCATTTCCTTTAACGGTATGTATGCTTCCCTTGGAGATGTTGACATGGAGAACGGCTTTACGGCAACATGTGAGGTTTTGAGGGATGAGGTGATTGTTACGGTACCTTTAACAGGCACTGTAAAGGATAAAGAGGGCAATTTAAGGACAGCTAAGGTAGAGATTATATACTCCAATGACGTATTCCTAACCATGGAATCCTGTACCTTAAACATTGACCAATCCATGCCGGAATTAATGCTCAAGGCTACAATGGATACGTTAATGGGCATCGGAACGGTGTTTGTTGTACTGATTTTAATCAGTTTTATTATATGGGCATTGGGAGGTATTCCCAGATTACAGGCTAAGTTTAGTAAAAATAATAAAGATGAAGATATGCAGACAATTAAAACAGACGCAGTGGATAATACGATTGCACAAATTATTGCAAAAGAAGAAGGCTCGGATGAGCTGGAATTGATAGCTGTAATCGCTGCGGCAATAGCAGCAGCCGGAGGCAAGGTAAGTACTGATGGTTTCGTGGTTAGAAGTATAAGAAAAAGAAGATAATTGGAGGATAAAAGAATGAAAAATTATACCATTACCGTAAATGGAAACGTATATGATGTAGTAGTAGAAGAAGGCGCATCAACCGGCGCTCCTGTTATTCCCGTAGTGAAAGCACCCGTAGCTCCTAAAGCTGTGGCACCTGTGGTGAAAGCGTCTGTAGAAGCCCCTGTGGCGGCACCCGTTGAACCCGTAGCTCCGGTTGCACCGGCAGCGCCCGCAGCAGGTACGGCAGGCAGCATTGTAATAGAGTCCGGCGCGGCAGGAAAAATATTTAAGATTGATGCTGCTGTGGGTACAGCGGTTAAGAGAGGCGAAGCGGTTGTTACCATTGAAGCAATGAAGATGGAAATTCCTGTTGTTGCACCTGAAGACGGTACTGTTGCTAGCATTGATGTATCGGTTGGTGATGCAGTTGAAGCGGGAGCGATTCTTGCTACCTTAAACTAATAAAGCCGGTACTTTTGTTCGGTCTATGAATTTGTACCATGCTAAAATTACAGGAGGTCATTAAATGGAATATATATCAAGTACGCTTGGTAATCTCGTTCAACAAACAGCGTTTTTTAACCTGACATGGGGAAATTACGTTATGATTGTGATTGCCTGCTTTTTCCTATATCTGGCGATAAGACATGGGTTTGAGCCATTGCTCTTGTTACCGATAGCTTTTGGTATGCTGCTTGTAAACATCTATCCGGATATCATGCTTAGTGCAAAGGATTCGGCAAATGGAGTGGGCGGTTTACTTTATTACTTTTATATTTTAGATGAATATGCTATTTTACCCTCGCTTATATTCATGGGCGTGGGTGCTATGACGGACTTTGGTCCGCTGATTGCAAATCCCAAGAGCTTCCTATTGGGTGCGGCAGCGCAATTCGGTATTTTTGCGGCATATTTCGGAGCGATTGCATTTGGATTTAACGGTAAGGCAGCGGCGGCAATCTCCATTATCGGCGGAGCTGACGGCCCTACCTCAATTTTCCTTGCAGGAAAGTTAGGACAAACAGGTCTTCTTGGACCTATTGCTGTGGCGGCTTATTCCTATATGGCACTGGTTCCTATTATCCAGCCGCCTGTTATGAAGCTGTTAACCACAGAAAAAGAAAGAAAAATCAGAATGGATCAGCTTCGTCCGATTTCTAAATTGGAAAAAATTCTGTTCCCTATCATTGTAACCATCGTGGTAAGTATGATTCTGCCTACAACAGCACCCCTTGTTGGTATGCTTATGCTTGGTAACCTGTTTAAGGAATCCGGTGTGGTAAGACAGCTTACAGAAACCGCATCCAATGCGCTGATGTATATCGTGGTTATCCTCTTGGGAACATCTGTAGGTGCGACCACCAGTGCTGAAGCATTCTTAAATATGGCAACAATTAAAATTGTAGGGCTGGGACTTGCCGCCTTTATCTTTGGTACAGCGGCCGGTGTGCTCTTCGGCAAGCTGATGTGTGTGATTTCCGGTGGAAAGGTAAATCCGCTGATCGGTTCGGCAGGCGTATCCGCAGTGCCTATGGCGGCCCGTGTATCCCAGAAGGTAGGATCGGAGGCGGATCCCACTAACTTCCTTTTAATGCATGCAATGGGACCTAATGTTGCAGGTGTAATCGGAACAGCGGTAGCAGCCGGAACCTTTATGGCCATCTACGGAGTGTTTTAATCTATAGGTGAGTCTTTATATTAATATTAGGAGGAAAAATAATAAATGTCAGAAAAAAGACCCGTTAAGATAACAGAAACAATATTACGTGACGCTCACCAGTCTCTGATTGCAACCAGAATGCCCACTGATTACATGCTGCCCATTGTAGATAAGATGGACAAGGTTGGTTATCATTCTGTAGAGTGCTGGGGTGGAGCGACCTTTGATGCATCCCTTCGGTTTTTAAAGGAAGACCCCTGGGATAGGCTTAGAAAATTAAGAGACGGATTTAAAAATACCAAATTACAAATGTTATTCAGAGGTCAGAATATTTTAGGATACAGACCCTATGCTGATGATGTAGTGGATAATTTTGTAGCTAAATCAGTTTCCAACGGTATTGATATTATTCGTATCTTTGACTGTATGAATGATTTACGTAATTTACAGGAAGCAGTAAATGCTACCAATAAAATAAAAACAAACGAAGGCCGCGGACATGCGCAGATTGCACTATCCTATACTTTGGGTGATGCATATACCATGGAATATTGGATTGACATGGCAAAGAAGATTGAAGAAATGGGAGCGGATTCCATTTGTATCAAGGATATGGCAGGTCTTTTACTTCCTTACAAGGCATCTGAGTTGATTAAAGAAATGAAAGCGGCTACCAAGCTTCCCATCCAGCTGCACACTCATTATACATCCGGTGTAGCGAGCATGACTTATTTGAAGGCAATAGAAGCAGGCGCGGATATTATCGATTGTGCAATGTCTCCGTTTGCAATGGGAACATCACAGCCGGCAACCGAAGTTATGGTAGAGACCTTCAAAGGCACTCCCTATGATACCGGCTATGACCAGAATATACTTGCTGAAATTGCTGATTATTTCAGACCTTTCAGAGATGAATGCTTAGAAAACGGTCTGTTAAATCCCAAGGTAATGGGCGTAGATATAAAAACACTGCTTTATCAGGTACCGGGCGGCATGCTGTCTAATATGGTGAGTCAGCTGAAGGAACAGAATGCGGAAGACAAATATTATGAAGTGCTTCAGGAGATTCCGAAGGTTCGTCAGGATTTGGGTGAGCCCCCCTTGGTTACTCCCTCATCTCAGATTGTTGGTACTCAGGCTGTATTTAATGTACTGATGGGTGAGAGATACAAGATGGCTACCGATCAGACCAAAGACGTGTTGCGCGGTAAATACGGACAGACGGTTAAACCTATGAATCAGGAAGTTATCGACAAGGTAATTCCGGGTGAAGAGAGAATCACCTGTCGTCCGGCAGATTTGATTGCCAATGAAATGGATAAATTAGAATCTGAAATGGCTGAGTGGAAACAGCAGGATGAGGATGTTTTGTCCTATGCATTATTCCCTCAGGTAGCATTGGATTTCTTTAAATATCGTCAGGCACAGCAGGAAAAAGTGGATCTTACTCAGGCAGATACTAAAAACGGAGCATATCCCGTATAAACAAAAGAAAGAATAGCATTTTATATGACGCTTATGGTTCTCAATACACCGGAAGAAATTTAGGGTAATAGAGGGCGGTAAGCGTCATTACTGCTTTCTGTATACTCTCCCAGACTTGACGTTTTGCTGTGAATCAGTTAGAATAACAAGTGTTACGATAAGTTGTGGCAAAAAGGTGTGAGGTGAGGTGTGTTATGGCAAGAAAAGAATCCATTACCATGCAGGATATATTGGAAACAGCTTTTACTATGACAAGAAATGAAGGCTTTTTAAGCGTTACTGCCAGAAAAGTAGCTTCGAAAGCCGGTTGTTCCACACAACCGATTTTTAGAATATATAAAAATATGGAAGAGCTTTGGCAAGCGGTTTATGAAAAAGCGGTGGCTTTTTTTGGGGATTATTATGATTTATATCCCAGAACCGGCAATGCTCCTTTTTCTAATTTGGGTATGGCATATATTGCATTTGCAAGAGAAGAAAAGCATTTGTTCCAACTGCTTTTTTTATCGGAAATTCCCAATAAAAAAAGCTTATATGAAGTTGTAAACGGTGAAAGAGGCAATGTTTTGTTTGAAATCAGCAAAGCGGCTTCTATGGGATGCAAAGATCCCCAGAGTATGTTTATGAGAATGTGGTTGTTCATCCATGGAGCGGCCTGTATGAGTCTGACAGGAGATTATGACCTTTCGGATGTGGAAACCAAGCAGTTATTGGAACAGGAGTACGTAAATGGATAACGGGCAGGATATTACAACAAGAATCAATGAAAAAATGAACACCATGAGTAAGAGTCATAAAGCCATAGCACGTTATATAAGAGAACATTATGACCAAGCGGTATTTATGACCGCAGCTAAATTAGGTGAAACCTTGGGGATCAGTGAATCCACTGTTGTGCGTTTTGCTTCCGGAATCGGATATGACGGTTATCCCGAGTTTCAAAAAGCATTGGAAGAATGGGTCAAGAACAAGCTGAGTGTAGTACAGAAAATAGGTGCAAAATATGGACAAAGCAGCCAGTCTGAGATTTTATCTTCCGTTCTGACTGCCGATATGGAAAAAATTCAGGACACGATTGAAAACCTGGATTCTCATGCATTTGAAATGGCGGTTAATTCTATATTAGAGGCTGAGAATGTTTATGTCATCGGCCTAAGAAGCTGTGCGCCCCTTGCTGATTTCCTTCATTTTTATCTTAATATGATTAGAGGAAATGTGACTCTTTTAAATACAAGCAGTATCAGCGAGACCTTTGAACAGATGATACGAATTGAGGAAAAGGATATTTTTATCGGTATCAGCTTTCCCAGATACTCTATGAGGACCCTAAAGGCCATGGAGTTTGCAAATGACAGGAATGCAAAGGTAATCAGCATTACGGATTCCATTCATTCTCCCATGTGTTTGTATTCCTCCTGCAATTTATTGGCAAGGAGTGATATGGTTTCTATCGTAGATTCTCTGGTTGCCCCCTTAAGTGTGATTAACGCATTGGTGGTAGCATTATGCTTAAAGCGGCCTCAGGAGGTAAAGAAAAACCTGGAAAGCCTGGAGGATGCTTGGAATAATTATCAGGTATACTTAAATGATGAGATTAATTTTGTGGATGAGGAGCCTATGCTGAGTAATCCCTTGTGGAAAATGTAATATAAGCAACAGAGCTTGGGTAGATAAATGAGGAATCTGAATGAGTAAAATAATCGTTATCGGCGGAGGTGCTGCCGGAATGATGGCGGCAATTGCCGCAGCGGAGAATGGTCACAGGACTATTTTAATAGAGAAAAATGAGAAATTAGGGAAAAAGATATTTATTACAGGTAAGGGCCGATGCAATGTTACCAATGCCTGTTCGACAGAGGATTTGTTTCTAAATGTAATGAGTAATCCTAAGTTTTTATATAGTGCTTTTTATGGCTTTGATAATAAAAAAGTAATAGAATTTTTTGAAAATGCCGGGTGTCCTTTGAAAACGGAAAGGGGAGAACGGGTTTTTCCCGTTTCAGACCATTCCTCAGATATTATTAAGGCTTTAGAAAAGAGATTGAAACAGTTATCCGTAGATGTATTGCTTCATACCAATGCAGCTGAATTACTGACAAAGGAGTCGGAAGAGGATACTTGCATCTATGGTGTTAGGCTTTCTGATGGAAGAGAAGAAAAAGCGGATGCGGTTATAATAGCAACCGGCGGTATTTCCTATGAGAGTACTGGTTCCACAGGTGATGGTTATCGGTTTGCAGAAGCAACCGGACATAGATTAACAGAAAGAAGACCGTCTCTTGTGCCTCTTGAGGCCAAGGAGGAATTCTGTAAAGACTTGATGGGGCTTTCCCTAAAAAATGTGGGGGTTACACTTGTCCTTCAGGGGAAAGAGATTTATAGTGGATTTGGAGAAATGCTCTTTACCCATTTTGGGGTCAGCGGGCCTTTGGTTTTAAGCGCAAGCAGCAGCTACGTAAAAAAAGCATATGGTAAAGAGACCGTTCTATATATTGATTTAAAACCGGCACTGAATGAAGAAATGCTGGATAAAAGAATTTTACGGGATTTTGAGGCTAATAAAAATAAAGCATTTAAAAACACATTGAATGGTCTGTTTCCTGCAAGGCTGATTCCCGTTATGATAAAGTTATCACAAATTAATCCGGATAAAAAGATTCATGAGATAACAAAAGAAGAAAGAAAAGCCTTTGCGGCTTTAATTAAAAAAATGCCGGTTACGATTTCGGGATGCCGCGGGTTTGCGGAAGCAATTATTACAGCGGGCGGTATCTCAGTAAAGGATGTGAATCCTTCTACCATGGAATCTAAAAAAGTAAAGGGACTATACTTTGCCGGAGAGGTCCTTGATTTAGATGCATTGACCGGTGGATTTAATCTGCAGATTTCGTGGTCAACAGGATATTTAGCGGGAAGCAGTATAAAATAGAAAGCAAAGAAGCGTTTTTAGGCTTAAGTGAAGGAGATTAGATGAGTTATTGTGTGGCAATAGACGGACCTGCCGGTGCGGGGAAAAGTACCATAGCAAAGCAGATTGCTAAAAAGATGGACTTGCTGTATGTGGATACAGGTGCAATGTATCGGGCGATGGCCCTGTTTATGATTAGGGAGAATATTGCGGCGGATGATTTACAAGGGATGGACAGTAAATGCGAAGAAGCTCATATTACATTGAAATATGAAAAGGGAGAGCAGGCGGTTTATCTGAACGGTGAAAATGTAAATGCTTTTTTACGTACAGAGGAAGTCGGAAATATGGCTTCCGTCAGCTCGGTCAGAGCAAGGGTGAGAGAGAAATTAGTCAGTCTGCAAAAGCAACTGGCACAAACTACCGATGTCATTATGGACGGCAGGGATATCGGTACCTGTGTATTGCCGGATGCGGATGTAAAAATATATTTAACGGCCAGTGTAGAGGTACGTGCAAAAAGAAGATATGATGAGTTGATTGGGAAAGGGGAAGCTTGCAGTCTGGAAAAAATAGAGCAGGATATCAGTGACCGGGATGAACGGGATATGACAAGGAAGGAATCACCTCTTAAAAAAGCAGATGATGCCGTGCTGGTGGACTCTTCCCATATGTCAATTGAAGAAGTGGTTGATACCATTATTAAAATATGTAAAGATAAAAAGGAGTAATTGATTTGAATGTGATTCTGGCAAAGAGCCGGGGATTTTGTTTCGGCGTAAAACGCGCGGTAGAGACTGTTTATGAACAGATAGATAAATCGGATCATATCTACACTTACGGAGCAATCGTCAACAATGAAGAAGTGGTTGAAGATTTAAGAAAAAAGGGTGTTGCTGTAATAGAGGGTAGAAACGAGCTGGAAAAAATCAAGGAGGGAACAGTCATTATCAGGGCCCATGGAGTGGCAAGGGATGTCTATGAGCAGATAAATAGGCAGAATTTGACTCTGGTGGATGCAACCTGCCCCTTTGTGAAACGAATACACAAAATTGTGGAAAAAGAAAGTAAAGAAGGAAAACAGATTATAGTAATAGGAAATGCGGGACATCCTGAGGTGGAAGGAATTGCAGGGTGGAGCCATACGCCTGCTTTTATAATTGAAACTGCAAAAGAAGCAGAAGAATTTGATGCAAAACAGGTTAAAGATGTCTGTATTGTGTCACAAACGACATTTAACTACAAGAAATTTCAATATATAGTTGAAATTTTCCAGAAAAAAGTCTATAATGGTAGTGTTGTGAATACTATCTGTAACGCAACTGAGGGGAGACAGAAAGAAGCAAAAGAAATTGCAAGTTCTGTTGATGCAATGATAGTAATAGGAGGAAAGCACAGCTCCAACACAAGGAAACTGTATGAAATATGCAGTGAGGAATGTGCCAACACCTATTATATACAGACACTAGATGATTTGCATTTAGAGTTACCTAAAGCTGTTCGACTGGTGGGTATTACTGCGGGGGCGTCAACCCCAAACAATATTATTGAGGAGGTTCAAAATTATGTCAGAATTAACTTTTGAACAAATGTTAGAAGATTCATTAAAGACAATACGCACAGGAGAGGTAGTCGAAGGTACTGTTATTGATGTTAAGCCGGAAGAAGTTGTTCTTAACATCGGATATAAGTCGGATGGTATTCTCACAAGAAATGAATACACCAACGAATCCGGAGTAGATATGACTACCCTTGTCAAGGTAGGGGATACAATGGAAGTAAAGGTATTAAAGGTAAATGACGGGGAAGGACAAGTTGTTTTATCCTATAAGAGACTTGCTGCAGACAGAGGAAATAAGAGAATTGAAGAAGCTTTCAACAATAAGGAAGTTTTAAAAGCTACTGTTGCCCAAGTACTCGGCGGCGGCTTAAGCGTGATTGTGGAAGAAGTAAGGATTTTTATTCCTGCCAGCCTGGTATCCGATACCTATGAGAAAGACTTAAACAAATACGCAGGACAGGAAATTGAATTTGTAGTAACGGAATACAATCCCAAGAGAAGAAGATATATCGGCGATAGAAGACAGCTGATTACAGCTAAAAAAGCTGAAATGCAAAAAGAATTATTTGCACGAATCAAAGAAGGGGATATTGTTGAAGGTACGGTTAAGAATGTTACCGACTTCGGTGCTTTTATAGATTTGGGCGGTGCTGACGGATTACTTCATATTTCCGAAATGTCATGGGGACGTGTGGAGCATCCCAAAAAGGTATTTAAGGTAGGAGATACCGTAAAGGTTCTTATTAAAGAAATCAATGGCAATAAAATTGCACTCAGTCTTAAATTTGACGACCAGAATCCATGGAAAGATGCAGCGAATAAGTATGCAGCCGGAATGGAAATTACCGGTGTGGTAGCAAGAATGACTGACTTTGGTGCGTTTGTGGAATTAGAACCGGGTATAGATGCATTGCTTCATGTATCACAGATCTCTAAGGAGCATATTGAAAAGCCCTCCGATATATTAAAGGTTGGTGATGAAGTAACTGCAAAGGTTGTGGATTTCAACGAGGAAGATAAGAAAATAAGTTTAAGTATAAAAGCATTGCTTGCACCTGAACCTGCAAGGGAAGAAGCTGCTTCTGAAAAGGAAGCGGATACCGAAGAGGATGCAGATGCGGTATCGGTTGATATTGATGCTGTTATTGCAGCGGATAAGGCAGCGGAGAAAAAAGCAGCAGAGGAAATGGAAGCAGAATAAAATGCAGGAAACGAGAGGTTTTCTCTGAATGGTATATGATTATGAATACTTTAAGAAAGCTGTATACAGTCTGACTACGATTGATTTGAATGCTTATAAAGAAAAGCAGATGAAGCGTAGAATTGATACACTGATAGCTAAGAACGGATTCAAGGAATACGATAAATATATACAGGTCCTTAAAACTGATAAGATTAAGTTTGATGAGTTTATTAATTATCTTACAATCAATGTATCTGAATTTTATCGTAATCCCGATCAATGGCAGCTTTTGGACAGTGAAATTATTCCCACATTGATTGCAAAGTTTGGGATGAATTTGAAAATATGGAGTGCGGCATGCTCTACAGGAGATGAGCCCTATTCTCTTGTAATGGCGTTATCAAAACATCTGCCTTTAAGTCAGATAAAGATAATTGCTACGGATATTGACAGACAGGTTTTAGCCAAGGCAAAGGTCGGGCTTTACAGTCAAAAAAGTATTATGGGTGTGCCCGAAGATTTGCGCAAGAAGTATTTTACACAGATTGGGATGTCTTACCAAATTTCAAGTGAGATTAAGGATAGGGTGGAATTTAAGGAACATAATTTGCTGAAGGATATCTATCCGTCGGATTGTAATTTAATTGTATGCAGGAATGTGCTGATTTATTTTACAAAAGATGCCAGAGAAGAAATTTACCGTAAATTCATAAGGGCATTAAAACCGAGTGGTCTTTTATTTATAGGAAGCACGGAGCAAATTATAAATTATAAGGAAATAGGATATGAGAGACAGAATTCCTTTTTTTATCAAAAACCGAGTCGCTAAAATCAATAAGCAAAAGCCATATCGGGAAAATTATTTTTCCTGCTATGGCTTTAGTTTTAAGTAAATTTATCATTTCAAGTCAGTAAGTGGTACTCATCATCTCTAAAACATGTTTTGCATAGGAAGTAAATGCCTTTCTGTCTTTTTTTAGTTCATCCGTCAATTCAAAGAAAAGCTCCTTACTCTTATAATCTCTTTTAAAAAACGGAGTGAAGATTAGTTCCCATTGAGGTAGATAAAGGGAGGCTTTTCTGGTATAGCAGGTAGATGCGGTGGCCGGCATACGGTGTTTGCGGTCTACAAAACCGGAAACGGATTTGTGGAGTGCTACATCTTCAGAAGGCAGATAGTAATAGTCCTTATAATTTGCATAAAAATATTTCAACTCTTCTTCATAAATAGGTATTTTTAAACTGGCAGAGTTCTCTTCACCCTTAAAATAGCAACCACCGATAGAGGCGGAGACGGGAATCGGTAGAAGAGATGGCAGAGAGAGAGTCATAATAAGCTCCTGTCTGCGGTTGCCCGAATAATCTGTATAATAATTGGCCTGCACTTTTTTTGCTTTTAAATTTCCATTGAATATATCATAATAGGATAATATAGGCAAGATTGAAAGCATTCCCATGATATCTTCCCGATTATGTAATAAAAGCGCATGCTTTGAGAAATCGGAAGGTTTTTTAACATAGTCATGATAAATACCGATCAACTCACCGCCCGTAAAGGTATCTTCTCTGCTGATACCAAGATATTGTTCAATGGTCTTTTGTTTGCAGTTTGGCAGCTTTAAAAAGAACTTGTAGGGGGCTATTCTTTTGTAAATATCAATACCCGAAAAAGTATCAAAACTATAGGAAAGCTCATACTGTAAACATTTTTGCAGCAGATAGGGAAGATCGAAACGATTGCCGTTAAAATGAATCAAATAGCTGAAATAAGAAGCAAATTCAAAAAAGGCTGTTAGAATATCCTTCTCCTGATGATAAGTTTCCGCCATCCATTGTTTGCTATAGTAGGAGCCGTCTTCAAAATAGGCACAGCCTATCATATATAAAGAGGAGCTTTTGGCGGTAAAACCTGTGGTTTCAATATCAAGAAATAGAATTTGCTCAATAGGTGCCAGTTTTTCCACGGGATAGTCGGGCTTGAAATTTTCCAGTTTATGAGTTTCTGTATACATAGAGTGCTCCTTTTCGAAAATAAATTAAGTAGAAAAAAATACCTTCTTGTACAATAATACCATATATTTCAATAAATCAGTAGAAATTTGGTGAAATAAATAGTATATTAAGAAGAGTAGTTTTGTCAGAATAAAAGCAGGAGGATATGGTAATGGCAACACTGACGTTTACAGGAGGAATACATCCTTATGAAGGTAAGGATATGACAAAGGACAAGTCTATCAGGAATGTGTTTCCAAAAGGCGATTTGGTATATCCCTTGTTACAGCATATAGGCGCTCCCGCAAAACCCATTGTAAAAAAAGGGAACCGGGTGCTCACAGGGCAGATGATTGCTGAGGCATCTGCTTTTGTCAGTGCCCCCATTTATTCCACCGTATCGGGTAAGGTAAAAGCAATAGAGCCCAGACGTGTGGTTACGGGTGAAAGCGTAATGAGTATTGTAGTGGAAAATGACGGATTGTATGAGGAGGTAGAATATCCACCCGGCTTGGATATCGCATCAAGCAGCCGTGAAGAAATCATTGAGAGAATCAAGGATGCCGGAATTGTTGGTATGGGCGGTGCCGGATTTCCCACCTTTATCAAGCTGTCTCCTAAGAAACCGGAAAAAATAGATTATGTTATTGTAAACTGTGCTGAGTGTGAGCCTTATCTTACCTCTGATTACCGCAGGATGGTAGAGGAACCTGAAAAGTTAATTAGCGGGTTGAAGGTTTCGCTTAGCCTTTTTCCCAATGCACAGGGTATTTTAGCGGTGGAAGATAATAAAAAAGACTGTATTGATATGTTAAAAAAACGAACCAGGGATGATAAACGAATCAGTGTGAAGGTGTTAAAAACCAAATATCCCCAGGGTGCGGAACGCCAGCTTATCTATGCTACTACAGGCAGAAAGATCAACTCGTCCATGCTGCCTGCAGATGTGGGCTGTATCGTTAACAATGTGGATACGGTGGTTGCTATTTATTATGCCGTATTGGAAGGCAAACCCTTGATGGAGAGAATCGTAACCGTTACAGGGGATGCCATAAAACATCCGAGGAATTTTAAAGTCCGTATCGGTATGAATTATCATGAATTAATTGAAGAAGCAGGTGGATTTCGTGTCAGGCCCGCAAAAATAATATCGGGGGGACCGATGATGGGATTCGGCATTTTTGATTTGGATGTGCCGACCACCAAGACATCTTCGGCACTTTTGTGTTTAAGCAAGGATGAGGTCTCCTCTATGGAGCCTACTGCCTGCATTCATTGCGGCAGGTGTGTGGAGGTTTGCCCGGGCAGGGTAATGCCTACAAATCTTATGACCGCAGCCATCCAGGGAGATGAAGAAGCCTTCCTCAAATTAAACGGGATGGAATGCTGTGAATGCGGCTGCTGCAGTTTTATTTGTCCGGCTAAACTGCCATTGACACAAACGATTAAATCCATGCGTAAAATACAGCTTGCAAAAAAGAATGATTAGGAGGAAGCGGAATGGCCGATTTACTGAAAGTATCATCTAATCCACATATCAGAAGCAAAATCAATACTGCAAGTATTATGTTTGCGGTGATTATAGCCTTGCTTCCGGCTGCCGGCTTTGGCATTTATAATTTTGGAATCAGAGCACTTGTTATTATACTGGTAACGGTGGCATCCACCGTGCTTACGGAATTTTTATTCGGGCTTTATAAGAAGAAACAGACCATCAGTGATTTATCTGCGGTCATTACAGGTTTGCTATTGGCACTGAGCCTGCCTGTAACAGTACCCCTATGGATTCCCTTTTTAGGCGGGGTATTTGCTATTTTAATAGTAAAATGTCTTTTTGGCGGACTGGGACAAAATTTTATGAACCCGGCTTTGGCTGCCAGATGTTTTTTAGTGATTTCCTTTCCGGCATTGATGACAAATTTTACAACCGATGCTTTTACGGGAGCTACCCCCCTTGCTGTTTTAAAGTCAGGTGAGAATGTTAATATTTTGGATATGATTGTAGGAAGGACGGCGGGCACAATCGGTGAAACCAGCGTGATTGCAATCGTAATCGGTGCCGGTTTACTGATTTTACTGGGAGTTATTGATTTGCGTGTTCCGGGCAGTTACATAGTAACCTTTGTGATATTTTTAATTTTTTTCGGTGGACATGGATTTGATCCGGCTTTTATTACGGCGCATTTATCCGGCGGCGGACTGATGTTAGGTGCATTTTTTATGGCAACTGATTATGTGACTCGGCCGATTACTGTGAAAGGACAGTATTTGTACGGTATTATACTGGGTATACTGACCGGCATTTTCAGAGTATTCGGTGCAAGTGTAGAGGGTGTATCCTATGCGATTATCATAGGCAACCTTTTAGTACCTCTGATAGAAAAGGTGACAGTTCCCAGAGCCTTTGGAAAAGGAGGCCGCAGATGAAAAATAAAAAAGATTTTACGATAATGTTAAAGGAAGCCGGTATTATGTTTGGTATTACTTTACTGGCGGGAATTATGTTGGGATTTGTCTATGAGTTGACAAAGGAACCGATTGCTTACCAACAGGAGTTAAAAATACAACGTACCTGCGCTGCGGTTTTCGCGGAAGCTTCCATTTTTAAAGAAATGGAGCTTATAGAGGCTGTACCGGACAATAACGGTTTTAGTAACGGGCAGGAACCGGAAAACCAAGCGGTGCTTGGCAAGGTTTATCGGGCGCTTTCGTCAGAGGGCGTGTTATTAGGATATGTGATCAATATAACCTCGGGCGAAGGTTACAACGGCGATATAGAGCTCATGATGGGAGTAACCATGGAGGGCAAATTAAACGGTATTTCATTCTTAAGTATATCGGAAACACCGGGTCTGGGCATGCAGGCAGAAGAAGTTCTTGCACCCCAGTTTGCCGGAAAGACGGCTGATGCTTTTACTTATACCAAGACGGGTGCTATTGCAGAGAATCAAATTGATGCCATTAGCGGTGCAACGGTTACAACAAAGGCTGTTACTGATGCAGTCAATAAGGGTTTGTACTATTTTAATTCAGTATTGAAGGAAGGAGAGCCAAAATGAGGGAAAATAGTGTTCCGGAAAGATTGTATAACGGTATTGTAAAAGAAAATCCTACTTTTGTACTCATGCTCGGCATGTGTCCCACTTTGGCAGTTACCACTTCTGCTATAAACGGATTGGGGATGGGTCTTACAACTGCAATCGTACTGGCCTTAAGCAATTTGATTATATCTTTGCTTCGAAATATCATTCCCGATAAAGTGAGGATTCCGGCTTTTATTGTAATTATCGCTTCTTTTGTTACTGTGCTGCAGCTTTTATTAGAGGCATACCTGCCTTCATTAAATATAGCATTGGGTGTATATATCCCATTAATCGTTGTGAATTGTATTATTTTGGGGCGTGCGGAGGCATATGCGTATTTCAATAGGCCGATTGCTTCTTTATTCGACGGTATCGGTATGGGGCTGGGATTTTCAATGGCTCTTACCTGTATCGGTGCGCTCAGAGAGCTCTTGGGTGCGGGTAAATTATTCGGATATTCCGTTATGCCGGATAGCTTTACTCCCATTGGTATCTTTGTTTTGGCGCCGGGAGCGTTTTTTGTACTTGCCGCTCTTTCGGCATTACAGAATTATGTTAAAATCAAGGGAGAAAAAAAGGGCAAGGACATGAGTAAAATCGGCTCCGGATGCGGTCATGACTGCTTAAATTGTTTGGAAAGCGGTTGTGAGGACAGAAGCATATCGGAAGAAGAGCCTATTGGGATGGATGTTTTAGGAGATATGATACCTGAAGAAAAGAAAGCCAAAGTACCCAAGAGGGCAAAGAAGAAGCTAATAAAAGAAGATATATCGATTATTTCTGATGAAAAATCAGAAGAAGAAGAATTTGAATTTGATATATTAGATTTAGATGAGGAGGACAGGTAAATGGAAAATATTAGAGATTTACTTATTATACTGATTAGTTCCTCCCTGGTAAGCAATGTGGTTTTGAGTCAGTTTTTAGGTCTCTGTCCCTTTTTAGGTGTATCTAAAAAAATGAATACCGCAACCGGTATGGGAGGAGCGATTATCTTTGTTATTACACTCTCAAGTGCCATTGCGGGAGTAATCTATG
The DNA here is from genome assembly GCA_964544135.1 of uncultured Clostridium sp. GTDB lineage: Bacteria > Bacillota > Clostridia > Lachnospirales > Lachnospiraceae > Acetatifactor. The sequence goes on from CAZJAS010000001.1 coordinate 17,964, forward strand.
AATTTGTCTTGGTGCGGTTTCACTTAGAATATTTGCAGACCATTGTATTTATTTTGGTAATAGCCGCTTTGGTTCAGTTTGTAGAAATGTTCCTGAAAAAATTTATGAAGCCTCTTTATAAGTCACTGGGAGTTTATCTGCCGTTAATCACTACTAACTGTGCGGTTTTAGGCGTTGCCTTAACGAATGTACAAAAGGAGTATGGTATATTAGCCAGTACGGTTAACGGATTTGCAACAGCAGCCGGCTTTATGATTGCAATCGTAATTTTGGCGGGCATAAGGGAGAAAATGGCTTATAATGATATACCGGAATCCTTTAAGGGAATGCCTCAGGTGCTGCTGACTGCAGGGCTTATGGCGATTGCCTTCTATGGATTTTCCGGTCTTTTATAAGGAGGTTGACGGATGAATGCAATGGGAATACTAAGTGCAGCGGTTTTGATAGGCGGTATCGGCATTTTTATCGGTTTGTTTTTAGGGATTGCTGCTATAATTTTTAAAGTTCAGGTTAACGAAAAGGAAGAAGCCGTTTTGGCAGCACTTCCGGGCAATAACTGCGGTGGCTGTGGTTTTCCGGGATGCTCCGGTCTTGCAGCAGCGATTGCAAAGGGGGAGGCTGAGGTAAATACCTGCCCTGTGGGTGGTGACGCGGTAAGCCGTGGGATTGCCGCAATTATGGGTGTTGAAAATAAAGATACGGTACATATGGCCGCTTTTATACATTGCTTGGGAGATTGTAATAAAACCCATTTGGATTATGAGTATACAGGCATTGAGGATTGCAGAATGCTTAGCTTTGTACCAAACGGGGGTCCAAAATCCTGTAATTACGGCTGTTTAGGCTTTGGAACCTGTGTAAAAGAATGTCCCTTTGATGCAATCCATATAGAAAACAATATTGCGGTAGTTGACCGGGAGGCATGTAAGGCATGCGGGAAATGTATAGCGGTATGTCCTAAAAATTTAATATCTCTAGTGCCATTTGAGGCAACACATATTGTGGCCTGCAGTTCAAAGGATAAGGGGGTAATTACCGGAAAGGCTTGTACCACAGGTTGTATCGGTTGTGGGATTTGTGTGAAGAATTGTCCTACAGGGGCAATAAAGGTAAAAGATTTCTGTGCAACCATAGATCAGGCAAAATGCAATGGCTGCGGGATTTGTGCAGAAAAATGTCCCAAGCAAATAATTACTTTAGGTAAAACGGAAGGTTAAACAGGTAATTGCGAAACTTGTTTCTAGTGGCTCTACTCTCCATAGTACTTTGTCAGCCGGTTTTTCTAACCATTCCAATGAGCCCCTAAGTGTAAAAGCATGTTCAGCAAAGGCTTCCATGCTTTTAGAAATCCCTTACGGTCTCATTTCCATAGAAAAAGATGGCATTCCAAAGTAATATGGAGAGTAGAGCCCCCTTAGAAGCAAGTTTCGCAAATGCCAAAGCGGACGGATGGGAGTTAGTGAAAGGAGAATAAACATGAAGCGTTTATTGATTGTAGTTGATATGCAAAATGATTTTATAGAGGGTAATCTGGGTACAAAAGAAGCCCAGGCCATTGTACCCGGTGTCATCGAAAGGATTAAAACCTTTGATGGTCCCATACTTTTCACAAGAGATACCCATACAGAGAGCTATCTACAGACATTAGAAGGAAAAAAGCTGCCCATAGAGCATTGTATAAAAGGAACGAAGGGATGGGAGCTGAATGAGGATATAGATCTGTTACGGAAGGAAAAGGGCTCTTTGGTATTTGACAAAATCACATTTGGCTCAAAGGAGCTTGCAGGTTACATTTATGAAAACCTGAAAAGTTTTGGCGGGATCAGTTCCATTGTACTTTGCGGCTTATGTACGGATATATGTGTTATTTCCAATGCACTTTTATTAAAGGCATATCTGCCTGAAATACCCATCATTGTTGACAGTGCAATCTGTGCAGGTGTTACACCCGAAAGTAATGATAATGCATTAAATGCAATGCGCGTGTGTCAGATTGAAGTGGTTTAAAAATCGGATTATTTATAGAGAACAGGTATTGACATTTTAGTTCGGCAGTTGTAGAATGAAATCAAATTCTACAACTGCCGAATTTGATTAATTAGTGCAACAAACCATATTAGGATATTATAAAATTTGTTTCCAACGGGCTCTACTCTCCATACTACTTTGGAATGGTCAGAAAAACCGGCTGACAAAGTATTATGGAGAGTTGAGCTACTAGAAATGAGTTTTGCAAACGCCTAATACAAACCATATATCAGAAAGGACCAAATAAAATGAAGAGATTGCCGGATTCCGAATTGGAATTAATGATGAGTATTTGGAAGCTGAACAGACCTGCCGGGCGTTCTGAAATAGAAGCCGAAATGAGTACCGATAGAAAAATAGGAGCCACCACAGTACTGTCATTTTTATCGAGATTACAGGAAAAAGGTTTTTTGAAGGTGGAAAAGGACGGAAAGAATAATGTTTATACCGCTTTGATTTCTTATGAAGAATATTCCAGAAGAGAAAGCAGTAATATTCTAAAAAAAATGTATCAAAATTCCGTTAAAAATTTTGTTGCCGCTCTCTATGATGGAGAGGGTATCAGTTCCGATGAATTGATGGAGCTAAAAAACTATATTGATAAAAAGGTTCAGGAGTAGTGCTTATGCTGAAACATATATTTTTTGATGTGATAGAAATGAATATTATAGCTTCCCTTCTGATTATTTTAATGTCCCTTTTAATGCCCAGACTGGACAAAAGTTATCGAATGGGCTGGAGAAAGGTTCTTTGGATTGCAATCGGAATCCGTATGCTCATACCCTATAATTTTTCATGGGATTCCCATGCCCTCCATTTGTTTTCTTTTTCGGGATAATGGAAGCTTCCCGGAGTGGTTGAAATTTCAACCGCTGTATTGGTCAGCGTTACATGGGCTGCCGGTCTTATCATCTGTTTGTGGCATCGCTATTTATGCTATAAGAGATTTATAAAACAAATTATAGAAAATAGCAGGTTAAGCTATGACGAGGAAGAGCTTAATATCTTAAGGGAAGTAATGGCTGATATCGGTGTAAAAAGAGAAGTAGAACTGTATCGCTGCCCCCTTATTTTCACACCCATGGTCGTTTCCGTATTGGACCCCATGCTTTTACTTCCCGAAGAGGAGTATAGTGAGGAACAGCTTCGGATGATTTTCCGCCATGAAGGGATGCATATAGATAATCTGGATATTGTATACAAAACAGTGATGATGGTTGTGGAAGCAGTCCATTGGTTCAATCCCTTTATTCATAAAATGGTGAAGGAAAGCTATAGGGATCTGGAGCTTTTTTGTGATTATTGCGTGATAGAAGATATGAGCAAAGAAGAACGGGGAAATTATGGGAGAACCATTTTGGACGCCGCTGCAAAAGCATTTGGCATGTATTTATTCTGCTATTTATAATGAGGGCAATATGATTGCACCACAGCTTTTGTACGGAGAGGATCCCGTATGGTGGAAGGAAAATGCATTCGATAGTGAAACGGCAGATTTTATCCGTTCCTGTCTGGTTGAGGCGGTCAATACATCCGGAGGTACTGGAAATGCAGCAGCACTTACCAATAAGGTAATTGCGGGTAAAACCGGAACGGCCGAATTAAAATTAAGTCAGAATGATACCGGAGGAACTGAAATCGGGTGGTTTGTGGGAATGAACGGAGAAGAGGACAGTAATCCCATTATTCTTGTCATGGTAATAGAAGATGTAAAGGAAAAGGGCGGCAGTGCCTATGTTGTCGAAAAGGTAGGAGAATGTTTGGAATACTACTATCAGTATAAGTAAAACCAAAGTTGTATTTTATAGGATGGGATGCTATAATTAATCCAAGTAAGCGTAACTCTTATCAATAATTCCTATCGATAATAAGGTAAAATACTGTTATGAAACTGCCCGAAGAATTTGATGAACAGCCCAGAATGAGCATGAGTGTGGTACGGATGATAATTGGTGTCATTTTTTTTCTTGCGGCCATTTTGGTGTTTGTTCTCCTTACAAACAATAAGAATTTCAAATCAAGCAAAGGCAATGCGGATGCACAGGCTGCAGCAGATTTAGAGCCACAATCAAACGGTGAAGACATTATTTCTCAGGGAAAACCCAAGCCCGGTGTTGTAAGCCCCGATGATTTTGATTTTTGGGATTTATATCTGGAAGAATCACCAACACCCATGCCTGAGGAAGACGGTAAAAAAGAAGAGGTGCCTCAGACGGATCCTTCAACGGACGGAAGGCATACACTGGTGGTGGGTGCGGACGGTAGTGAAGAGTGGGTGTTAATCAGCCCCTATCTTCCCAAGCATGAATATGACTATACAAAGCTAGTGTGCCAGTCCGATTTAATGAAATATTATGAGGACGGAAAACAGGTATCCTATGTGGGCGCAGATATATCTAAGAATCAGGACTATGTGGATTTTATAAAGCTGAAAAAAGCAGGGGTGGATTTTGTAATGCTCCGAGTGGGTGCCAGAGGCTATAGCACGGGACAGCTAATGATAGACGACTATTTTGTTGATAATATAAAGAGAGCTACAGATGCAGGACTGGATATCGGACTATATTTTTTCTCACAGGCTATAACTGCGGATGAGGCGGTTGAAGAAGCAAATTTGGTATTGGAAAGTATAGGGGATTATAAGATAACTTTTCCGATTGCGATTGATATGGAATTTATTACAGGTGATACTGCAAGAATAGAAAGCCTGACCAGGGAGCAAAAAACAACAGTAACTAAGAAATTTTTAGAAACTATTCAGGATGCGGGGTATAAGCCCATGCTGTATGGAAATAAGGAGTGGCTGATTAAAAAGATTGATCTTTCTAAGCTGACAGCTTATGATGTTTGGCTGTCCCAGCCCGGAGATATTCCGGATTTTCCTTATAAATTTACGATGTGGCAGTATTCTACAACAACTCCCATTAACGGAATTGCGGGATATGCAAATTTAAATATTAGTTTTATTGATTATTCCGAAAAATAAAGCTTATGTATTTTGTCGGAGACCGGCAGGCATGTATAGATATCAGCATATATGCCTGCCGATATATTTTCTAAATAATTTGGAGTATAATTTTTAGTGCTGCCATTATTTTTTAAGATATCAATCGCCTTATTATAGGCGATTGCAGCTTCTTCCATGCTTTTATAGGTTCCGATCAGATAATTACCATTTACATGAATATAAGCACGGTATAGGGGACCGGTTTTTCCAGAAATAATATGTACACCATGGTACTTATTATGAATTACTAGATTTTCACGCCTAAAATCTGTTTCATCATGATTGCGGAAGGAATAATCCCTGCCTATTACAGCGTAGTTTTTAATGCCGTAGCGGTTTAAAATATTAACCTGCATTCCGAAATCCGCAACAAAATAATGTCCTCCGCGTTTCATTATTTTATGGGAGGCATAATAAAATAAATCATCCACATCAAATTTTAAAATGATATCCTGTGAATAATAATAATAAAAATAATGAGGACGAACATAAATAGGGGTAGAAAAGTAAACATTATTATCTCTGAAGTTTATTAAAACCACCCATTTTTCAAATGAAAGATTTAGTGTATCATCATATTCGTTAAGAGATGGGCGCTTTTTCCCCCTCATAATCGAGACGGCTTCTAAATAAGCGTGATGTGCTTTTTCGGGTGTGTTATAGCTTCCCAGACTAATATGTTTTCTTTTGCAGGTAATAGACGAGCGGTAATAAATACTGCCGTCTTTTTTTTTGGCGATATAAACACCGTCCATTTTTTCCATTACATTTCACTCCTGTGAAGATTTATTATAAAAAGTATAACATATTTGATAAAAATAAACAATTTAAGAAATATTTTCCGGACTTGCTGTATAGAATATACTGTACTGAAATATAACCTAGCATAATTTTTGAGATTTTAAAGCGCTGCGGCGCAGATTAAGTTGAATAAAAATGCGTATTCAACTATTACTTTCAGGCGCGTAGCAGCGCGCAGATGGGATGAAAATGTATAAAAAATATATGGCCATATTATTGCTTATTAATTTGATTGCAGTGGTAGCATTGTTTAACATCACAGGACTTAAGATCAATCATATTATGGCAACTCCTGCTTTTAAGTTGGAACTGCAGGAAGCGCTTCTGCCTGAAAAGCAGACAAGCTATGGCACTTTAGCGCAAGCTGTTTCATCGGGACAGCGTGTGATTGATTATGAAGTGGTGGAAAGAGAACGGGTATATGATATTTCAGATGAAGACTACGAGGTACTTCTGCGCATTGTAGAAGCAGAAGCCGGAGGAGAGGATATAGAAGGGAAGATGCTGGTAGCCGGTGTGGTTTTGAACCGGGTAAATAACGATGCATTTCCTGATACGATAAAAGAGGTGGTTTTTCAAAGAAACAAAGGGACGGCGCAGTTTTCTCCTGTTTATAGCGGTAGATATGACAGAGTTGTTATTAGTCAGGAAACCATAGAAGCGGTGGAAAGAACTTTAGAGGGGGAAGATATTACGGAGGGAGCTTTATTCTTTGCCGCTAGAAAGCATGCCAATTCCACAAAAATGCAATGGTTTGACGAGCATCTTACCTTTTTGTTTTCTCATGGGGGACATGAATTTTTTTATTGACTTTAATGAATTATCCTATCATTTTTGAAGTTGATATGTGAAAATGCTTATGCTATAATGTTTTTGTTCCGGACATACTCCGGAAATATGAAGTGAAGAAATCATGGTGCGGGAATATTGTGGCACGGATAGGAGTTACGATGGAAGAAGTATTATATAAAAGTACAAGAAGCAATAAGGCACCGGTTAAGGCATCAGAAGCAATCTTAAAGGGGCTTTCGGAGGATGGCGGTCTATTTGTACCTGATCATATACCGGCTTTGGATAAAAGCTTGATTCAGCTTTCAAAGATGAGCTATCAGGAAGTGGCTTATGAGGTCATGAAACTGTTTTTAACGGATTTTACAGAGGAAGAGTTAAAGGACTGTATACGTAATGCCTATGATGATAAATTTGACAGCCAGGAAATCGCACCTTTAGCAGAGGCAAAGGGAGCCTATTATTTGGAATTATTCCATGGTGCCACAATCGCTTTTAAGGATATGGCATTATCAATTTTACCACATTTACTTATTACTTCAGCGAAGAAAAATGATGTTAAGGATGAAATTGTTATTTTAACCGCTACCAGTGGTGATACGGGGAAAGCGGCATTAGCAGGATTTGCAGGGATTAAGGGAACCAGAATCATAGTATTCTATCCCAAGAACGGCGTCAGTCCCATTCAAGAAAAGCAAATGGTAACACAAAAAGAAAAGAATACATATGTTTATGGCATTACCGGGAATTTTGATGATGCTCAGACCGGTGTCAAGGAGCTGTTCCATGATAAAGAGTTAGAAAAAGAAATGGCTGAAGCAGGATTTTTATTTTCCTCTGCCAATTCCATTAATATCGGACGGCTGGTACCTCAAATTGTATACTATGTATATGCTTATGCCAAGCTTCTTGCAGAGGGTAAGATTGCAGAAGGGGATACTATAAATGTAGTGGTTCCCACCGGTAATTTCGGAAATATATTGGCCGCATTTTATGCTAAAAATATGGGATTGCCTATTGCAAAGCTCATATGTGCCTCCAATGATAATAAAGTATTATATGATTTCTTTACCACGGGTATTTATGATCGCAACAGAGATTTCCTGCTCACTTCATCACCCTCCATGGATATTTTGATTTCCAGTAATTTAGAGCGTCTGATCTATCGTATTGCAGGAGATGATGCGGATAAAACAGCAGAAATGATGGCTGCACTGAGCGGAGCGGGAAAATATGAAATTACCGCAAAGATGAGAGAACAGCTTACGGATTTTTACGGAAATTATTCAAGTGAGGCTGAAACTGCGGATGAAATAAAAAAGCTGTATGAAGATTGCGGTTATATCATTGACACCCATACTGCGGTGGCATCAGCTGTATATGATAAATATAAAAAGGATACAAATGATAATACCAAGACTGTGATTGCATCCACAGCAAGTCCCTTTAAGTTTACAAGAAGTGTTATGAATGCAATTGACGGTAAATATGATGCCATGGATGATTTCACACTTGTGGATGAACTGTCCGGTCTGGCTAATGTATCGGTACCGAATGCAATTGAGGAGATTCGCAGTGCTCCGGTTGTGCATGACCATATTTGTGAAAAAGAAGAAATGAAAGAAGTGGTTAGAAAAATTCTTGCATTATAAAAAAAGGCCTTTCTTATCCGATTAAGAATAAGAAAGGCTTTTTATATGCGATATGATTGCTAACGGTTATCTAATGTGATGTAATTATTATCTTCTCCCACATATTTATATGCAGGGCGAATGATTTTACCGTTATTGGCTAATTCTTCCAACCTATGCGCACTCCATCCTGCGATACGGGCAATGGCAAAGATCGGGGTGTAGAGTTCCATAGGAAGTCCCAACATATGGTATACAAAACCGGAATAGAAATCCACATTGATACTAACACCCTTATACATTTGTCTTTCTCCTGCAATGATTTGGGGTGCAAGACGTTCAACCATGGAATAAAGTGCAAATTCTTTTTGCAATCCTTTTTCTTCGGAAAGTCTTTCCACGAAGGTTTTGAATGAAACCGCACGTGGATCTGATTTGGAATAGATTGCATGACCTACACCATAGATTAATCCGGCGTGGTCAAAAGCTTCTTTATTGAGCAGCTTTTTAAGGTATTGGGAAACTTCTTCTTCATCTTCCCAGTCGTGAACAACCTGTTTCATTTCTTCAAACATCTGTACAACCTTGATATTTGCGCCGCCGTGCCGTGGTCCCTTCAGAGAGCCGATTGCGGCAGCAATGGTGGAGTATGTATCTGTCAATGAAGAAGTTACAACATGTGTGGTAAAAGAAGAGTTGTTACCGCCGCCATGTTCCATATGAAGAACAAGTGCGATATCAAGAATTTTGGCTTCTAACGGGGTATAGTTACTGTCAGGCCGCAGGATATGTAATATATTTTCTGCAGTTGAAGCATCTGTAAGCGGCTGGTGTATGAACAGGCTATTACCGTCATGGTAATGACTGTAGGCCTGATAACCGTAGATAGACAGCATGGGAAACAAGCTAATCAGTTGCAAAGATTGTCTGAGAACATTAAAAATGGAAGTGTCATCAGCCCTGTCATCGTAGGAATAAAGGGTAAGTACACTTCTTGCAAGAGTATTCATCATATCATTGCTGGGTGCTTTCATAATAATATCCCTTACAAAGCTGGTGGGTAAAGAACGGTATCCTCCTAAAAGCTTTTGAAAATCGGCTAGCTCCTGTTTGTTAGGAAGTTTTGAGAATAGAAGAAGATAGGTGATTTCTTCAAATCCGTATCGATTCTCACCGGTAAAGCCATTTACCAAATCCTGTACATCATATCCTCGGTAAAACAGGCGTCCGTGTGTAGGTACTTCCACACCGTCCACAATTTCTTTGGCGCGTACATCGGAAATATGAGTCAGGCCGGCAAGTACACCTTTGCCGTTTAAATCACGTAGACCACGTTTTACTTCATATTTAGTGAATAATTCGGAATCTATAACGTCGGCAGCTTCAGAAAGTTTTGCAAGCCGTATGATTTCTGGTGTAATATCAGAGTATGAATTGTATTCCATAATTTAGGCCTCCTTTCAACAGATATCCCTATCTTATCACGGATAGTAAAACCATGGCAAGAATAAAATAGAAATTGGATTGAAATTAATAAAATAAATTATATCAGTGGACATATTTATGAGAACCGTATTACAATAAATACCGTACCATATATTTTAATAAAACGGAGAGAGAATATGAAGATAAAAGAAATACTTGCACATGTGGACCACACCCAGCTAAAAGCGTTTGCGGATTGGGAAGATATCAGGAAGCTTTGTGAGGAAGCAATTTTGTATCATACAGCTTCTGTCTGTATACCGCCTTGCTATATTAAGAGAGTTAAGGAAGCTTTTGGTGATAAAATAAATATCTGCACAGTCGTAGGTTTTCCCTTAGGCTACAGTGTAGCAGAGGCTAAGGCTGCAGAGGTGAAGCAGGCATTGGCAGACGGATGTAATGAAATAGATATGGTGGTCAATATAAGTGATGTTAAAAATGGGTTGTATGAAAAGGTAGAGGAGGAAATTGCTGCAATAAAGCAGTTATGCGGCAATCATATCCTAAAGGTTATTGTAGAAGCCTGTTATTTAAGCGAGGAAGAAAAGATTGCCATGTGCAAAGCTGTTACAGCGGCCAAAGCGGATTATATTAAGACTTCTACGGGATTTGGAACAGGTGGGGCTACAAGGGAAGATGTGGAGCTGTTTCAGAAGCATATCGGTCCATTGGTAAAAATCAAGGCTGCAGGAGGAGTGCAATCACGGGAGGAATTAGAAATGTTTCTTTCGCTTGGCTGCTCAAGAGTCGGTACTTCAAAAACGGTAGAAATGTTTGGGAATTAGATTTTTTCCAGTGGCTCTACTCTCATATTACTTTGGAATGGTTAGAAAAACCGGCTGACAAAGTATTATGGAGAGTAGAGCCACTAGAATGAGTCAGCAATACCATATACATTCGAGCCATTCTTTCCACGTAAATTTATGCCGCTGAAGCGGACAGATGGGAGTTAATATGAATCATATTAAAATTAGGGAACGCCTTCAAAAACTGCGAGAGGCTATGAAAAGGACGGGCATGGATTATTATATGATGCCTACAGCGGATTTTCATAATTCGGAATATGTTAATGATTATTTTAAAGTAAGAGAGTATTTTAGCGGTTTTACCGGTTCTAACGGTACCTTGCTGGTTTGGCAGGATGGGGCAGGTCTTTGGACGGATGGCAGATATTTTATTCAGGCAGAAAACGAAATAGCCGGAACCGGAGTATCACTGTTTCGCATGGCGGAGGAGAAGGTTCCCACGCTCTATGAGTATCTGTCGGAGAATATAAAGGAAGGACAGACACTTGGCTTTGACGGAAGAGTAGTGGTTGCCGCAGACGGCTTAAAATTAGAAAAAGAGCTTGGGGCTAAAAAAATAAAATTTTCTTTTGATAAGGATTTGGCAGAAGAGGTATGGGAGGACAGACCGACCCTTCCATGCGGTAAAATTTATATATTGCCGGAAGCAATTGCCGGTTTGGATTTTAAGGAAAAGAAAGCATCCGTTATGGAGAAGGTGAAGAAAGCGGGCGCAGACAGCCTGCTCCTTACAAAACTGGATGATTTGATGTGGCTGTTTAATATCAGGGGATGTGATGTGGAATGCAATCCGGTAGCATTATCCTATGGTTATATCAGTGAAGCTGAATGTATATTGTTTATTCAAAATGAATCCTTGACACCGGAAGCAATTACTTATTTTGCAAATTGTTCTGTGACTCTGCGTCCCTATGAAGAGGCGATTGCCTATTTGGAAAAAGAAGCAGAAAGCAATATTCGCATATTGGCGGATAAAAGAAATTGTAATTACTGCCTATATAAAACAGCGGATAAGGGAAACAGGCTGATAGAGGGAAAAAATCCCACCGAGCTTTTAAAAGCAGTAAAAAATCCTACAGAACTTGAGAATATCAAAAAAATATATTGCAAGGACAGTGTGGCAGTCACTAAATTTATTTATTGGTTGAAGAAAAATATCGGCAAGCTGCCTATAACTGAAATAACAGCTGCGGATTATTTAGAACATCTCAGAAGGCAGATTCCCGAATTTCTGGACCTTTCTTTTCCAACTATTGCCGGTTATAAGGAAAACGCCGCAATGATGCATTATGAGGCTTCAAAGGAGCACTATAAGGAATTAGAGGCAGAGGGGCTGCTGCTGGTTGACTCGGGTGGTCAATATTTGGGCGGTACTACGGATGTAACAAGAACCATTGTATTGGGCCCCATATCGGAAGAAATGAAATGCCATTATACCGCAACAGCTTCCGGTATGCTGAATCTTACAAACGCCAAATGGCTTTATGGATGTACAGGGCGAAATTTGGATATACTGGCAAGAGGCCCTCTCTGGAATATGGGGATTGATTATAAATGCGGTACTGGACATGGTGTCGGCTATATTTTGAATGTGCATGAGGGTCCCCAAAATATTCGTTGGAGGTTTACGGACGGCATGGAAGAGGCTGTTTTAGAGGATGGTATGCTGGTTACGAACGAACCGGGTGTTTACAGGGAAGGCAGCCACGGTATTCGGATTGAAAATGTGATGGTGGCAAAGAATGATATGAAAAACAATGATGGGCAGTTTATGAGCTTTGATACCCTGACCTATGTTCCCATAGATTTGGATGGGATTGACATAAAGTATATGACGGGAGAAGCAAGAAGCTTTTTAAATGCTTATCATGAAGAGGTTTATCAAAAGATATCACCTTATCTTACGGATGAAGAGGTCCGGTGGCTAAAGGAAGCTACCAGAGCCATCTGATTAGAAAATTATTTGTTAAATCATTATAAAATATATTTGTTAATTATTGACTTTTTTATATAGCTTTGAGATAATGACATTTAATGCGGGGTATTTTTCATTGCTTATTGTATACGAGTATGCAACTCCGTAGCAAAAAGGTAGTATGCCGCTATTTTAGCGGTAGTAAACATATATTATTTAAGGAGGACGTAATATGTCAACAAAAGCTTATTATCCACTTAATGAAATCGGTGCAGGAAAGCCTGGATTCAGTAAGACACGTTCCATCATTGAAGCAGCTTTTTACGGCAACAATGTAGTGAAAGTAAATACCTTAAGAGAGGCTTATGAATTAGCTAAGAACTCTCCCGGGACCATTGTTACAGATATGCCGGTTTATCGCGGTGAAGAATTCGGACTTGAGTCAGACGCCAAGGTTTTATTGTTCAATGACGGTGCGGTTACAGGCCGTTATGCAGCAGCCCGCCGAATCAAAGGAGAACCGGGTGTTGATGCCGGTAAGTTGGACAAGGTAGTTATGGATGCTGTTTATGAGACTCGTTGGAAAAACATGTATCATGCGGAAGCATATATCGGTTTGGATCCGGAGTTTATGGTAAAAGCACATCTGCTGATTCCTGAAGGAGAAGAAAACATTCTATATAACTGGCTGTTAAACTTCCAGTATATTTCTGATGAGTATGCTAAAATGTATAGAAATTCAAAATCTGTAGGTGATGGAAAAGAGCCGGATATTTATATCTTCTCCGACCCTCAGTGGGAGCCTCTCAATCATCCGGATGTTGATTTCAGTTGCTTAAGCGATCCTTTGACTCTGTGTTATTTTGATACTGATGAAAACTGCGCAGCGGTTCTTGGTATGAAATATTTCGGTGAGCATAAAAAAGGAACACTGACGATGGCATGGGCACTGGCTAACAGAAATGGTTATGCATCCTGCCATGGCGGACAAAAGGAGTACTTGCTTTCCGATGGCAGAAAATACGTAGCTTCTGTATATGGTCTGTCAGGGTCCGGTAAATCCACGCTGACACATGCAAAGCATGACGGTAAGTATGAGATTAAGGTACTTCATGATGATGCATTTATTATTAATACAGATACCTGTGCTTCCATCGCATTAGAGCCCTCTTATTTTGACAAGACAGCAGATTATCCTACAGGCTGTCCTGATAATCAATATCTGCTGACAGCTCAAAACTGTTCCGCAACATTGGATGAAGATGGAAAGGTTCAGCTTGTAACCGAGGATATCAGAAACGGAAACGGACGTGCTATTAAGTCCAAATTATGGTCTCCTAACCGCGTAGATAAGATTGATGCACCTGTAAATGCAATCTTCTGGATTATGAAAGACCCTACCATTCCTCCTGTAGTGAAGTTAAAGGGTGCAGCGCTTGCTTCCGTTATGGGTGCAACCCTTGCTACAAAGACATCTACGGCAGAGCGTGTAGCGGCAGGAACCGATATGAATGCATTACGTATTGTTCCTTATGCGAACCCGTTTAGAACCTATCCGCTGGTAAATGACTATGAGAAGTTTAAAAAACTGGTAGAAGAAAAAGACGTAGACTGCTACATTATTAACACCGGCGATTTCATGGGTAAAAAGGTAAAACCGGCAGATACTCTTGGAATTTTGGAATCAATCGTGGAAGATAAAGCAGTATTTGAAAAATGGGGTCCCTTCTCTGATATTGAAATTATGAATTGGGAAGGTTTTGAAGTAGATTTTACCGATAAGGATTATACTGCACAGTTGAAAAATGCGATGCAGAACCGTGTAGATGCTGTAGAAGGCTTTGCGGTTAAGAAGGAAGGCTATGATAAGCTTCCCGATGAAGCGCTTGCGGCATTAAAGAAAATTGTAGAAGAGGTTAATACTCTTTAATAATGTTAGGTAAACCTGCAAAATCAGTGAACTCTGATTTTGCAGGTTTTTTATTTTATTAAAAGTTTCTGCCTATAAATAAAAAACGCTCTAAACGACTGTATTTCTTATATTTTAATTAAATTTACAAATTACTATTATTTTCATCTTGTATTAATAGTCATTTTTGAATATAATAAAAGTAACCTGAAATGTTCGATTCTCTTGTTTATTTTGAACCTACATTTACTTTAAACGGGATTCCTATATTTCTATGCGGCTGTCAAGCCTCCACTCGTAAGAGGACTGCAGAGGAAGACAAAAGCATGGTTGCGGTCACCCACCTAGCTATAGCTAGGAGTCAAAAGGCAGGAGACGGCATTTTGGGGTTACTTCAGATAAAAAAGAGCAGCTTTGTGGCTGCTCTTTTTGCAAAATAAAAAATGAGGACAGGGTAAATCAATTGCATATCTTTCATAATTTATTTAAAGGAAACAAATCCAAAAGAATGCAGATAAAAGCAATCATCTGTGTAATAGGTATTGTCTTGCTGTTTATTATTGCATGCGTACTTTTAGTAAAGAAAGTTTTGCCTGATGATAAAGTGCATGTGCCGGAAATGAAGGAACTGCATAATGTATATATGACAGAGATTACGGATACATATATCAGTATTTTTGATGGGGAGCATAAAATCTTTTCACTGTCCGATGATTTTAACAAAGATAATAAAGGGACTCCCGGGCAGATTGTAGATATCATATTGACGGATGATATTGTAGACCGGATCGTGATAAAAGATTTTGGTAAAATAAACGGTAAAGTGCTGGGGGTAGAATCAGGCAAGGGCGTTGAGATAGAAGGCTTGGGCTTTATTCCCTTTGATGAACATAGAAACATTTACATGCTCTATGGAGAATTACGGCTGGGTACGGAGCGGGATATTCGTATCGGTTATAATTTTACGGATTTTATTATCGAAGACGGTAAAATTTGCGGAGTGTTAATTGTACGTGATGAAACGATGGAATATATCAGAGTACAAATAAAGAACAGTGATTATGCGGGAGATTATCATGATGCGGTGACCTTGTCCTGTGACACAGATTATGTAATAAAATATGGGGCAGATGGAAATATTACAGAAGAAACACATGCCGCCGGGGAAAGCATTACTATAAACAGGGACAGTACATGGTTTACAGAGGGTAGTGAGGGGGAAAGAATCTATATTGTTCCTTCAGCTCTGACAGGACGGATCAGTTTATCGTCTGTAAACAGAAGTCAGGGAACGCCTAACTATAGGGGTACTATGGAAATATGCCGAACAGAAGATGGCTTGGTGGTAATCAACGAAGTGCTATTAGAGGAATATTTATATGCTGTGGTACCCAGTGAGATGCCCGCGGGGTATCCGTTAGAAGCATTAAAAGCACAGGCTATCTGTGCACGTACCTATGCATATTCCCATATGCTCAATCCCAGGCTTGCCGCTTTGGGAGCTCATGTGGATGACAGTACTTCCTATCAGGTTTATAATAATATAACAGAACAAAACAGTACCACAACCGCAGTAAAGGAAACCGCCGGACAGTTCTTGTATCAGGACGGAGTGCCGGTCAACACTTTTTATTACTCCACTTCTTGCGGATTTGGTTCTGATGAGCATGTATGGAAATCAGACAGTGCACCGGAGCTTTCCTATCTTACGGCACAGTCCGTAAGTAAGGAATCCATAGAAGGAAAGGAATCTATCTATACGGCGGAGAGTATGCAGCGGGAAGAGATGTTTGCTCAATTTCTTGATTATCCGCCCGAAACGGATTTTGAAAAGGAGGAGCCTTGGTATCGTTGGACCTATACGGTATCCGATATGGATGAAGCTCATGTTCTGAAAGTACTGCAAAATAGATACGAAACCAATAATAAGCTTGTTCTTACCTTAAAAGGGGAGGAGTATGTCAGCCAGCCGGTTAAGGAATTGGGAGAAATTAAAAATATACAAATTCTCTGCAGAAATGCCGGAGGCGTGGCGGATGAAATTTTGATAGAAGGAGAAAAAGCAACCTATAAGGTTATATCAGAATTAAATATCCGCTATGTACTCTGTGACGGCAGTACCAAGGTAATACGTCAGGATGGCAGTGAAGTAAATATGAACAGTCTCTTGCCCAGTGCATTTTTTGTTATATCAAGTATCCAAAACAATGAGAATATGGTAGGATATGAAATATATGGCGGAGGTTTCGGACATGGAGCAGGTATGGCCCAAAACGGAGCCAAAAATATGGCAGAAGCCGGATATACGGCACAACAAATATTAGAATTTTTTTACCAAGACAGTAATGTTGCCCCGGCAATCAGTCAATAGAAGGGGCGTAAGGAGCGCAGACGTGATAAGAAAACTTTATCTTATTATGCAGGATTTCAGTAAACAGATGAATCGGAAAAATGTAAGCTCATTTTCCGCAAGCACTGCTTTTTTCCTGTTTCTATCATTAGTCCCCATGTTGATTATGATTTGTACCATAATCCCATTTACACCTTTAACACAGGAAAATCTTGTTAATTCCATAACGGAAGTGATGCCTGATATGATGAATCCATTGATGCTGAGTATTATTTCCGATGTATATGATGCATCTGCAGGGGTACTTTCCATAGCAATCCTCACAACTTTATGGTCAGCGGGAAAAGGTGTGCTTGCTTTAATCCGGGGGTTGAATGAAGTGAATGAGGTGGAAGAGGAAAGAAATTATTTTTTCCTGCGTATGATGGCTAGCTTTTACACATTAATTATGTTGGTGGTTGTTGTTTTATCACTTGCTATCAATGTATTCGGAAATGTATTTTTAGATATGATTTATGCTAAAGTGCCGGAGACCAGAACCCTTTTTAATATTGCTATGCATTTTAGGTTTTTGGTGGTGTGGTTTATATTAATTATCTTATTTACCGCAGTTTATACCTATGTGCCCAATAAGAAGCTTAAGTTTAGAACACAGATACCGGGTGCGGTTTTTTCGGCTATTGTATGGAGTATCTTTTCCTGGTGCTTCTCCATCTATGTAGAAAAAAGCGATAGTTTTAATATATACGGGAGCTTATCCATGATAATCATTATTATGCTATGGCTATATTTTTGCATTTACATTATAATGATCGGAGCACAAATCAACCGATATTTCGGCCCGGCCTACAAGGTGCTGTATCGTAAACGGAAAGAAAAAAAGAGATTAAGAAATATTAAAAATAAATAATAGCTATTATTAAGAAAAAGGTCTTTTGCACGAGTGAGCAGAAGACTTTTTTCTTATATTTATAATACCACAAATCCACTGTTTTTCAAGTCTTGTAGTGCATTTTTAGATGCAGTATAATGACCTTCCGGTGTTAAGAAAGGAGAATGGTAAAATGGGAATTAAGGATTGGGATAAGGTTATTTCTGAATTAATGGAAGTGAAAAATCAAACAGAAATAGAAGGGGTGATGTACTGTAACGAAAGATCAAGCAAATATGGTCTTTCTCTTACAAAGGAAGAGGCACTTGCACTCATTGATAGCAGGGGTAAGAGCTTAAAACAAGAAATGCGTATAGAAGTCGGAACAAGTATATTAGATAAATTGATTGATACATTTTGTGATTCCCAATATATATATCAGGATATTTATTTGGAATCTTTAGAAAAATTATTGGGGATTTTCTACGCTTTTAAAAATGAATCTCAGGATAAGGTAAATGATGATGAGCTTTTAGAAATTATGCGAGAGCAGTTTGAATATATCTGTATGGGAGATTTGGATTATTTGGAGGGTACTTGCTTAGAGCGTTTTACCAGAGCGGTTCGCGCAGGATATCGTGGGTATGAGCAGACCGGGGGAAGGGGAGAATATAATAATTTTAGTGAAGAAGCCAGGTGGGATTATAAATTATATTTAGCAGCGCTAAGGGAGGCGGCATGGGAGTAAAGGAAGATATACTTAAAATATTTCAGAAATTAGTATTTAAATACACCTCAAACGAAAGCAGTTCTATCACCTATGAAACAGCAAATATGCTTATGGGAGCTATTATTTATTGTATTAGAGAGTATTATACAGATGACGATAAGGAGTTATACGAGGACAATTTTTTAAGGCAGGGGCAGGATGATGCAGGCCTTGGTAATATGATAATAAATGATAAAACAAATGTGGAACAAGCTTACCTAGAAGGATATGAGAAGGTGATTAAAAAAGTATACCGCACAAAGCAAATCTATGATGAAATCATTGATGACTTTGAGGATTATGGCTGTCTGCATTACCGGGATACTATTTTAAAAGGGATGCCGGAATTTTTCCTAAGATACGATCCCAAATTTTGTCCTCAAGACCATCTATTGACACTGGATTATCCGGTGATGCATTTACCGGAGGAACTAACGGGTATAGATAGGATATATGTCTATTTACTGAATATAAAAAAAGAAAAAAAGTATTTGGATCGTTTTCCCGTCATAAAGGTAATAGAGATTTTGGAAAAGGAGAGTCCGGAAAATGAGGAGCTTTATCTGGGCAATATTTGTGAGCTGGTTTTAAAGAATGCAGATTTTGCTTGACTTTTTGAAATTAGCTTATTACAATGGCTTTAGTTATATAAATGCAATGAAGGTGTTAGTAGCAATTCATTTTCTTACAGAGAGAGGGAGCCGCCGGCTGAAAGCTGCCTTAAGTTCAGATGATGAGTGAATTTCCCACCGGAGCATCCGATGTGAAAATCTGCAAAGTATTGGCGATTAAGGTCGGACGTGCACGCGCGTTAAGCGTTTGAGTGCCTGTTTTTACAGGAATTAGGGTGGTACCACGGAGTGATTTCGTCCCTTGCATCTGCAGGGGACTTTTTTTATTTTATAGGAAAGTTCGTCCTATAAAATAAAAAAGCTCCGCTATGGATTGCACTGCGGCGGCAAGGAAGATGTCGCTTGCGCGACCCGCCTCAGGCGGAGAATCCCAAAAGCGGGATTCTTTCTTGTTTCAATTTTCCCTAGTGAAAAATAATTGATTAGGAAAGGAAAAGAGTATGAAAGAAAAACTAAAACAAATCAGGATGCAGGCAATTACAAAAATCGAGTCAAGCGATACATTAGAAAAACTAAATGATATTCGGGTTAGTATCCTGGGTAAAAAAGGTGAATTAACGGCTGTGCTAAAATCCATGAAGGATGTAGCACCGGAGGACCGGCCTAAAGTAGGTCAGATGGTAAATGAAACCAGAGAAGAAATTGAAAAGGTTTTGGAAGCTGCCATTAAGAAGATGGAGCGTGCAGCAAGGGAAGCCAAAATGAAGGCAGAGGTCATTGACGTGACACTGCCCGCAAAAAAGAACCTTATCGGCCACAGACATCCAAATACCATTGCACTGGAAGAAGTAGAGCGTATTTTCGTGGGAATGGGCTATGAAGTTGTGGAAGGACCGGAAGTGGAAAGGGATTACTATAACTTTGAAGCGCTGAATATTCCGGCGGACCATCCGGCAAAGGATGAACAGGATACCTTTTATATTACCGGGGATATTCTGCTTCGTACCCAGACCTCGGGTACACAGGTGCATGAAATGGAAAAGGGAAAGCTGCCTATCCGCATGCTTGCACCCGGCAGGGTTTTCCGCTCCGATGAAGTGGATGCAACACACTCTCCCTCCTTCCATCAGATAGAAGGGCTGGTCATTGATAAAAATATTACCTTTGCGGATTTAAAGGGAACACTGGCTGAGTTTGCAAGAGAATTATTCGGAGAAGAAACAAAAGTAAAATTCCGTCCCCATCATTTTCCGTTTACGGAGCCTTCAGCGGAAGTGGATGTTACCTGCTTTAAATGCGGCGGAAAAGGCTGCCGTTTCTGTAAGGGAAGCGGCTGGATTGAAATCTTAGGCTGCGGCATGGTACATCCTCATGTACTGGAGATGAGCGGCATTGACCCCAATGAATATTCCGGTTTTGCATTCGGTGTAGGGTTGGAGAGAATCGCACTGCTCAAATATGAAATTGATGACATGAGACTTTTGTATGAAAACGATATCCGTTTCCTGAAGCAGTTTTAAGCACTGGGGAAAGACAGGACATTAGAAATTATTTTTCACGCAGACAGGTATATAAATAACAGAAAGGAAAGAAAACATGAATACAGCATTATCATGGATTAAAGCATATGTGCCGGAGCTTACATGTACCGATCAGGAATACTGTGACAGGATGACACTGACAGGAACCAAGGCGGAAGGCTATGAAAGACTGGATAAAAATCTGGAAAAGATTGTTGTAGGCCAGATAAAGAAAATTGAGAGGCATCCCGATGCAGATAAGCTCATTGTCTGTCAGGTAGATATAGGCGGTGAAGAAACCCAGATTGTAACAGGTGCTTCTAATGTAAAAGAAGGAGACAAGGTTCCTGTTGTATTGGACGGCGGCAAAGTGGCAGGCGGTCATGACGGCGGTCCTCTTCCTGAGGAGGGCATCACAATCAAGGCAGGAAAGCTTCGCGGCGTTCCTTCAAACGGTATGATGTGTTCTATAGAAGAGCTTGGTTCTTCCAGAGAAATGTATCCTGATGCGCCGGAAGAAGGCATTTATATCCTGCCTGCAGATGCGGTGCCGGGTGAAGATGCAGTGGCTCTTTTAGGACTTAGGGATACTGTTTTTGAGTATGAAATAACAAGCAACCGTGTAGACTGTTACAGTGTGTTAGGGATTGCAAGAGAAGCGGCAGTGACCTTTGACAAGCCATTTGTTCCGCCCGTTGTTGCCGTAAAGGAAAACAGCGAGGATGTAAACGACTATATCAGCGTAGAGGTACAGGACAAGGATTTATGCAGCAGATACTGTGCAAGAGTATGTAAAAATATCAAAATCGCTCCCTCTCCTCTTTGGATGCAGAGAAGACTGGCGGCAAGCGGTATCCGTCCCATTAACAATCTGGTAGATATTACCAATTATGTAATGGAAGAGTACGGACAGCCCATGCATGCTTATGATTTGGATCTGGTTGCAGGAAATAAAATCATTGTGCGCCGTGCAAAGGACGGAGATGAATTCCAGACTTTGGACGGACAGGCAAGAAAACTGGATTCTGAAATTTTAATGATTTGCGATGCAGAAAAGGAAATCGGAATTGCCGGTATTATGGGCGGGGAAAATTCCAAGATTACCGACAATATGAAGACGGTGCTGTTTGAAGCAGCTACCTTTAACGGTCCCAATATCAGAAAATCTGCAAAGAGACTGGGTCTCAGAACAGACGCTTCCGGTAAATTTGAAAAAGGCTTAGACCCCGGAAATGCCAAAGCCGCTATAGACCGTGCCTGCCAGCTCATTCAGGAATTAGGCTGCGGCGAGGTAGTGGGAGGTACGGTAGATGTATGCGAGCCTCTG
Organism: uncultured Clostridium sp.; assembly: GCA_964544135.1. GTDB lineage: Bacteria > Bacillota > Clostridia > Lachnospirales > Lachnospiraceae > Acetatifactor. The sequence continues at coordinate 39,744 of CAZJAS010000001.1, forward strand.
GCGCCCTTAAAGATGCTTCCCTTTGAGCCGGAAGCATACAATAAGCTTTTGGGAACGGATGTATCCAAAGAGCAGATGCTTTCCATTTTTGAAAAACTGGAAATGAAGCTGATTACCAATACCAGCGGCGATATGGTATTGGAGATTCCCTCTTTCAGACAGGATTTGGCGGGAAGAGCCGATATTGCGGAAGAGGTGGCGCGCTTCTTTGGTTATGACAAAATTCCGGTAACGCTTCCCAAGGGAGAATCCACTACCGGTAAGCTTTCTTTTAAGCTGCGTATTGAGCAGAAGGCAAGGGATATTGCAGAATACTGCGGATTTTCACAGGGAATGAGCTATTCCTTTGAAAGCCCCAAGGTATTTGACAAGCTTCTTCTTGCAGCAGACGATAAGGCAAGGCAGGCTATTACAATCAGTAATCCTTTGGGAGAAGATTTCTCCATTATGAGAACAATTTCCTTAAATGGTATGTTAAGCAGCCTTTCTACAAACTATAACAGAAGAAATAAAGACGTCCGCCTTTATGAAATGGGTAATATCTATATCCCGAAGGAGCTGCCGCTTAAAGAGCTTCCTGATGAGCGGATGCAGTTTACCTTAGGCTTTTACGGCGAAGGTGATTTCTATTCCTTAAAGGGTGTTGTAGAAGAATTCTTCGAGAGCATTGGAATGAAAGAAAAAGTTGGTTATGACCCCAATGCCGGAAAGAGCTTTTTACATCCGGGACGTCAGGCAAATATTGTTTACAAAGATGCCGTAACAGGCTATATGGGAGAGGTACATCCGGAAGTGTGTGATAATTACGGCATTGGCACTAAGGCATATGTGGCAGTAATTGATATGCCGGTTATTCTGCCCTTTGCAACCTTTGACCGCAAATATGAGGGCATAGCCAAGTATCCTGCAGTAACCAGGGATATTTCCATGGTAGTACCAAAGAGTGTACTGGCAGGACAGATTGAAGAGGTTATCTGTCAGCGCGGCGGCAAGATACTGGAATCCTACAGGCTGTTCGATATTTACGAGGGCAATCAGATTAAAGAGGGCTGCAAGTCCGTTGCTTACTCTATTTCCTTCCGTGCAAAGGACAGGACCCTGGAGGAGGCCGATGTGGCAGGAGCCATGAAGAAGATATTAAACGGGTTAGAACAGCTTGGTGCACGGCTAAGACAGTAATACATGCAGGTAAGCGTGAAATTTTTGTGCAGTTATGTAAGTAGTGAAAGTATGGAAAGGAAAAACATGGAAAAGAAAAATTTGTGGGAAACCTACGATACAAAACAGATAAAGGAATTAGAGAAGCTGTCTGATGAGTACAGAGCATTTTTGGATAATGGCAAAACAGAAAGAGAATGCGTTGATACCATTGTCAATATGATTGAGAAAGCAGGCTATGTAGAACTGGAAAAGGCTGCTTTGACAGGACAAAAATTAAAAAAAGGTGATAAGGTTTATTCTGTATGGATGAACAAATCCATTGCTATTTATCAACTGGGATCGAAACCCTTTGTGGAAGGACTTAATATATTAGGTGCTCATATCGATGCACCCAGAATAGATGTAAAACAAAATCCTCTCTATGAAGAAGGCAGCTTTGCTTATTTGGATACCCATTATTACGGAGGAGTAAAAAAGTACCAATGGGTAACACTGCCTCTTGCCATCCATGGTGTAATTGTAAAAAAAGACGGCACTACGGTGGAAGTGAATATCGGTGAAGATGAGGAAGATCCCGTATTTTTCATCTCGGATTTATTGATTCATTTAGCGGCTGAGCAAATGGAAAAGAAAGCGGCAAAGGTAATTGAAGGTGAGGCTTTGGATCTCATTGTAGGAAATAAACCCCTTATTCTTGAGCCGGATTCGGATAAAAAGGATCCGGAAAAGCCCGAAAAGGAAGAGAAGGCGAAAGAAACCATTAAAGCCGGTGTGCTGGATATCTTAAAGAAGACCTACGATATGGAAGAAGATGATTTTATTTCCGCAGAATTGGAAATCGTACCGGCCGGAAAGGCAAGGGAAGCCGGATTTGACAGAAGCATGATTTTGGCTTACGGACAGGATGATAGGGTATGTGCCTTTACTTCCTTAAAAGCTATGCTGGATACTGAAAAGACAGACAGAACCATGTGCTGTATCTTGGTGGACAAAGAGGAAGTGGGCTCCGTGGGTGCAACGGGTATGCAGTCCAGATTCTTTGAAAACAGTCTGGCAGAGTTAATGGACTTGGCGGGAGAATACAGTGAACTGAATGTCAGAAGGTGCTTGGCACATTCCTGTATGCTATCCTCCGATGTAAGCGCAGGCTTTGATCCTTCCTATGCATCTTATTTTGAAAAAAAGAATGCAGCTTTTTTAGGCAACGGAATGGTATTTAATAAATTTACCGGTGCAAGAGGAAAATCAGGATCCAACGATGCCAATGCAGAATATATGGCGCATATCCGTGATATTTTTGATAAGAAGGAAATTCGCTTCCAAACAGCGGAGCTGGGTAAGGTAGATGTGGGCGGCGGTGGCACCATTGCCTATATTCTGGCCAATTACGGGATGAATGTAATAGACAGCGGTGTGGCGGTGATGAATATGCACGCTCCCTGGGAAGCAACCAGCAAAGCTGATATTTATGAGGCATATCGCGGATATAAAGCGTTTGTTGAAGGAGCCTGTTTATAATGACGGAACTTAAAAAATCAGATTTCTTTTTTGAACTGCCCAAGGAATTGATTGCGCAGGACCCCATAGAGGATCGTTCTTCCTCGAGACTTCTGGTGCTGGATAAAAATACGGGGAAAACAAGTCATCATGTATTTAAAGAGATTATAGATGATTTGACCCCCGGGGACTGTCTTGTACTTAACAATACCAAGGTACTTGCAGCCAGGCTTCTGGGGAAAAAAGAGGATACCGGCGCGGCAGTGGAAGTATTATTGCTGAAACGTCATAAGGACACTGTATGGGAAGCATTAGTAAAGCCGGGTAAAAAATGCAAGAAGGGAACTAAGCTTCAATTCGGAGACGGCCTTTTGCGGGCAGAGGTTTTAGAAACAGTGAATGACGGGAACCGGTTGATTTCGTTTCATTATGAAGGTATTTTTGAAGAAGTGTTGGATCAGCTGGGTGAAATGCCTCTTCCCCCATATATTACGCATAAATTGCAGGATAAGAACCGTTATCAGACGGTTTATGCAAAATATGATGGGAGTGCCGCTGCGCCCACGGCGGGGCTTCATTTTACCCGTGAATTATTGGAGGAAATCGAAGCAAAGGGCGTGGAAATTGCCTATGTGACCCTTCATGTGGGATTGGGAACCTTTCGTCCCGTTAAGGTAGATAATATTTTAGAGCACCATATGCATTCGGAATATTATGAGGTGAACAAGGAAGCTGCGGATAAAATCAATAATGCTAAAAAATCGGATCACCGGGTAATCTGTGTCGGTACTACAAGCTGCAGGACCGTGGAAAGCGCAGCGGATGAAAACGGATTCGTAAGAGAGGGCTGCGATAATACGGAAATTTTTATTTATCCCGGCTATCGATTTAAAGTGCTGGATGCTCTGATAACAAATTTTCATTTACCGGAATCCACATTGATTATGTTGGTTTCTGCGCTTGCCGGAAGAGAGCATGTATTGGCTGCATACAAAGAAGCCGTAAAAGAAAAATATAGATTTTTTTCCTTTGGGGATGCGATGTATATCAGATAAAAAAAAGTTCGGTCATATTTACTTTTGACCGGACTTTTGCTATAATGTAAAAAGTTATGGGCATTGCTGTGATGTAGATACAGGCCTATTAGGTCTGGGGAAGGTGTAGTTATGGAGGAAAGAAGAAAAAGCAAAAGGACGCAGCTTCAGTCAAGGCTGATTATAAAGCGTCTGGATGGCGAGCAAACAGAATCAGTGGATATTGAGGTAGTGGATGTTTCTAAATTCGGAGTCGGATTTACCTGTGACAGTGCCCTGACAATCGGTGCGGTTTATGAGGCGTATCTGACAATTTGGACCAAAGAGGTATTGCATGCGGTGTTAGAAATTGTGCGTATTGAAAAAACGGAAGATACGATTTCCTATGGAGCTGTTTTTGTCGGTATGCCGGAGATGGATGCTTTCAGAATCGAAGCATATCAGACGGTGGAAGAAAATAAGTGAAAAAAAGAATTTTTGTAACGTTTACGGCAGGGTTGTTACTGCTTTTGTTATATTGCCTGATATTCGGGTTTTCTGAGCAGGACGGAGAGACCTCCGGGAATCTGAGCCATGCGATAACACAGCTTGGTGTGAAAATTTTTAATGAAATTACCGGCGGCAGGATGACACAGCATATGATAGAAAGCGCAGCGGATTATTTTGAACATCCGCTTAGAAAAGCGGCGCATTTTGGTGAGTATGCCGTTATGGGCATACTCACCTACAGCTTTTTATATTATAATATAAAAAGCAAACACAGACGATATATTATGGCTGTGATTTGGGTATTTGTATCTGCGGCTATGGATGAAATACATCAATTTTTTGTTCCGGGACGTTTTGCAAGTGCAGCGGATGTACTGTTAGATACCTGCGGCGGTGCTTTCGGTGCTTTTTTGTGTACTTGGATTGTAAGAGTATATAAACGGCGACATGAAAAAACAGCATGAAAAGCAGCAGGAAAGATAATGGGCATAGATAAAGTCGGAATTTAAAACTACGGAGGATAAAAGATGTTTTGCGGAAAATGCGGAAAAGAGATAGTTGCTACAGCTAAGTTTTGCAGATACTGCGGGGAAGCAGTTTCACAGCAGGGAGAGGCTGTAGTTCAGCCGGTAGAACAGCAAGTGCAGCCTGTACCCGAAAATAAATCGGCAAAAAAGGCAAAAAAGAACGAAAGCAAGAAGAAGGGTAAAAAAGGATTGGTTATTACGCTTGCAGTGCTTGGCTTTGTGGTCGTAGCGGCAGTGGGTGTAGGGTTGTTTGTTATCAATACACCGAAGTTTAAGTATGACAGAAAGGTGGCAAAAGCAGAGAAATACTTTGAGGAAGAAAATTATAAAGAAGCGCTAGAGGCGTACCTTTCAGCAGAAGACATTTTAGAATCGGATGGGGAGCTTGAGGATGGTATCTGTGAATGTTATCTGATGCTTGCCAAAGAAAGTCTTGCAAACAGTGATTTTGCTGCTGCTCTTAACTATTATGAAGAGGTACTTTCCTATGGAAAGGATAAAAAAGCAAGCAGGGGCAGGCTGGAGGCTCTGGCAGGACTTGGAGGACAGCAATATGACCAGGGAAAATATGATGAGGCTGCGGAGTCCTTCAAGGAGGTACTTGAGGAACAGCCGGATAATGAAGCTGCACTTTCCGGTATGGCAGATATCTATTTAGTATGGGCAAATGAGGCTGCCTCGGCAGAAAATTACGAGGAAGCTTTTGGCTATTATGAGCAGGCAAGGCCCTATCATATGGATGAACCCTCCATTTATCTTGGGGAAGCCCGGATTTATCTTGCGCAGGATGCTGTACCGGAGGCAATGGCGGTTTTGGAAGCGGGTGTAAACTACTGCGGCGCACAGGATGCCTTTATTGAAAAAGCGCAGGATATTCTGGAAAATACGGTGATTGTATCGGAAAGCTGTTCATATTCTAATGGCGACACTTCTGAATGCAGTTATGAATATGATGAGGCAGGTAATCGGATAAAAACGACCTGTTACAATACCTATGGTTCCAGCTATTGGTGTAAGAATGAGTATGATGAAGCGGGCAATATGGTGAAAGAAATCTGGCAGTATACTGACGGTTCCGGCGCTGAATATTATTATGATGCAGAAGGTAAGTTTTTAAGAGTAACTTATTGTTCTTATGATGGTATCAGAGAAGAGCGGGAATACTATTATGATGCCGGCGGTAATTCGGTTTTTACTGTTTATTCGGGTAAAATGTGGAACTGTGAATATGACAGTGCAGGGAATTTGACAAGAGTATATGACTATGATGATAATGCGGAATATACTTTTAACTATGATAGTGAAGGGAATTTGACAGGAAGTACTTATTATGATAATGGTTACAGTCATGAAACTGGTTATACATATGATGCGGCGGGAAATCGGATAAGTGAGTCCTATTGGAATTCTAACGGTTACGGTGATGAGTATGCATACGAATATGACGAGGCAGGAAATAGGACGAAAGAGGCGTATTGGGATTCTGACGGTTACAGCTGGCAGAGTATTTATGAATATGACGAGGCAGGAAATAGGACGAAAGAGGCGTATTGGGATTCTACCGGTGACAGCTGGCAGAGTATTTATGAATATGACGAGGCAGGAAATAGGTTAAAAGAATCTTATGAAGATTCCAACGGCTTTGGATATCAGTATCTTTACGATTATGATACCAATCAAAACATGCTGAGCAGCAATTATACCACTACAGATGGTGAATATGACTCCTGCGTATATGAATATGATACAGACGGCAGACTTATCCGGCTGACACGTTTAAATTCTTACGGTTCTGACGAAGAAGAGGTATATGAATATAATTTTGCGGGCGTACAGGTATATCACAATTCTTATTCTTCAAACGGCGGCAATTATTATTCCTATTATAATGCGCTTGGTGATATTGTAGAATCGGGTGATGGTTTCGATACAAGTACATGGAATTATGTATATGATTATATTCAGAAATAGTACGAGTCCAATAATATAACTACAAAGGAGAGAAAAAAATGTTTTGTGAAAATTGCGGAAGTGTATTAGAAGATGACGCTTTGTTTTGTCCGAAATGTGGATTCAGGGTGTCACAGGAAACAACCCCGACGCAGGAAACAGCCCCGTCGCAGGAAACAGCGCCGGCACAGGAAGCAGCCCCGGTTCAGGAACAAGCCCCGATACCGTCGGTTCCGGCTATGCAAGGTCAGCCTGCAGGTAAAAAAGCAGGAAAGAAGAAAGGGCTCTTTATTGCTTTAGCGGCTGTTTTGTCCGTTGTACTCTTAGCGGGTATTATTCTGCTTATCAATAGGGCTGCCATAGGCAATTTCTTTAGAAAGACATTTTCAACACCGGATGAGTATTACCAGTATGTAGAAATGCGTGCAGCAACAGAAGCAGCAGAGCATATGTCAAATATATACGGCAATATGTTAGAAAGAACGGATATTTCTGATAAGTCGGGTTCTCTTGATATGGTTGCAAAAATGTCTGAGGACGGACAGAAGCTTATAGAAACCTTTGTGCCGTATGATTTGGACTGGCTGCAGGAGATATCCGGCGGTTTGGATATCAATATAAAAGATAAGATGTTAAGTATGAGTTTTGAGACTGCGCTTGGCAGGCAGAACATTGTATCCGGAGATTTCATTGCAGATATTGAAAACGGAAAATGCTTTTTAAAAGTACCTGAGCTGGCAGAAAAATATCTCGGCATAGAAATGGAGGAGGTTTCCGTATCTTACAGCGAGATGTCCCTTTTGGGAGCAAGTATGCTTGATATGAATGCAATGCGGCATAATGTAGCACCGGACGCAGAGACGGTTGAAAAGCTGGCAGTATCCTATATGAAGACTGCGCTTGCATGTGTCAGTGATGTAGATATGACCTCGGATGAACTGTCAGTGGGAGATATTTCCCGTACTTATACCAGACTGACAATCACTATAGATGAGGATACCTGTCAGGAAATGGCAGAGGCCATATTAAAGCAGGTCATGAAGGATTCTGAATTAAAGAAACTGTTTATTGCAACAGCAGAGTCAACTCTGGAAAGCTATGAGATGATGTATGGAGATGAGGATTACTATGAGGAAAGTTTTGGTGATCTTTCTGCGGAGGACGCTTATGAAGAATTTTTAGATGATATAGAGCAGATGCTTGATAATGTAGATGCTATTACCATGGACGGCAAGATTAAAATGAATATCTGGGTTGACAATAAGGGCAACATTTTCGGCAGGGAAATCCGCATCAAAACAGAGTATGATAAAGCTGTTATTTGTTATCAGATGGTGGAAGACGGAAATAAATTTGCTTTTGAAGCCAAATATGATGATGGTTATGAAGAGATAGAATTAAACGGAAACGGTACAAAGAGCGGAGAGGTGCTGAACGGAGATTTTGTGCTTAAGGAGCGCGGTATGGAGCTTTTGAATGTTTCTGCGGAAAAACTGGATACCGAAAGCTTAAAGGATGGATTTTTAAACGGAAGTCTTACCTTTTCTCTTGGTGAGGACGCCATGCCTGCCTATAGAGAATTCTATGGACTTTCTGTTCGCACGGATTATGCAGTACGTGTTGACAGCAGCATGAAGAAGAACGAAGAAAATATGATGATTACACTGCTTAGAGATGAGTGTGAACTGTTTACTTTGGATTTAGCGACGAAAGAAGGAAAAGGCAAGAAGGTAGAAACTCCGTCCGGTAAGAAGGTAACAGAAATAACGGATGAGGAAGAGCTGATTGAATGGGTGCTGGATGCAGAATGGGATAAGCTGCTGCAGAATTTGGAGAAAGCAGGTATTGAATCTGATATCTATGATTATCTGGAAGAAGGTCTGGAAGACCTGATGGATGAACTGAGCTGGTATTGAGGTAAGGATGCATGGATGCACAGATAATTAATATTACCAAAAGCTACAAAAAAAAGATGATTTTAGACCGGGTTTCCCTGCCGGTTGCAGCAGGGACCTGTACAGGCATTCTGGGGAGTAACGGTTGCGGCAAATCCACGCTGCTGTCCATATTGGGCGGAACATTAAAATGTGACGAGGGGAATTTCCTGTATCAGGGACAGGATTTGCTTTCCGACAGAAAAAAACACAGGCAACTAGTAGGCTATGTGCCTCAGGAACCGCCGCTTCTTGCGGAATTGACAGCGGCAGACAATCTGCGGCTCTGGTATGAGAAGAAGGACATGGAAGCTGCGTTGTATGACGGCGTTTTGGCCATGCTGGGAATAGATGGCTTTTTAAAGGTTCCGGTTACAAAAATGTCGGGAGGCATGAAAAAGAGACTGGCGATAGGCTGTGCCGTAGCAGGCGGGCCGAAGATTCTGTTACTGGATGAACCGTCCGCAGCTCTTGATTTGCCGTGCAGGGAACGAATCTTAAATTATATAAAGGAATTTAAAAGAGGGGGCGGAGCGGTACTTTTAGCAACCCATGATGTACAGGAACTCTCTCTGTGTGAGAACAGCTATATCCTGAAGGAAGGGAAACTGCATCCGTACCGGTTTGACGGAAATATTCACAAATTGGTAGGACAGTTATAGCTTACAGATTATGAAATACTTTGTTAAATATAGTTATCTTCAAATAAAAAGAGCAGGGAAAATGGTTCCGGCGGTTATACTTTTTACGTTACTGCTGACAGCTGTTATGTCAGCAGTTTTTGTGATGCTTACAGACAGGAAAAAGACGGAGAAGGATGCAAATGAAATGAGAATAGGAATCACGGGGGCAACCGATGATCCCTATTTTGCAGGAGCAATGCTGTTAATACAGGATATCGAGGCGGCAGATTTTTCCCTGACGCTTGAAATAATGACGGAAGAAGAAGCAAGAGAACAGCTTCGTGGGGGAAAACTGACCGGTTATGCTGTGATTCCGGAGGGCTTTGTAGATTCTATTATATCCGGAGAAAATAAAAAGGTGCGTTATATATCCACAGGCGGTCAGGCTGGCTTTGGCACTATGCTTACGAAAGAGGTACTGGATGTTATCAGTAATCTGATTACAGAAGGACAGAGCGGTATCTATGGGATGCAAAACATCTATTACAAATATGGTATGGATGAGGTACTGTATGAGGATGAGCGAATACTGAATATACGGTATATTCAGTATATTTTGGACAGAGGGGAAATTTTTGAATACAGACTGTTAGAAGAGACCGGTGCAAGCGGATTACATCTTAATTCTTACTATATATGCGGCATATGGCTGCTTTTTCTTCTTGTCTGGGGGATTAGCTGCAGTCCGCTGTTTTCTGATAAGAACCGTGCGCTGCAAAGACTTCTGCATGCAAAAGGGGTATCGGCACCCGCACAGATTTTTGGAGAATATCTTGCATTTGTGCTTTTAATGCTGGGAACGCTGTTTACTATTTTACTGCTTCTTTTTTTAGGTCTTTTTCTTTTGGGACAGGATATATCAAAATGGCTTCCGCTTGGCAATACAGAAATAATATTGTTTTTTATAAAAGGAGTGCCGGTCATATTACTTGCAGCAGCGCTTGAGTTTCTTTTGTATGAAATTGCAGAAGGCTTTCTTAACGGTGTTTTGACACAGTTTTTCTGTGCAATGCTTTTGGGTTATGTCTCGGGCTGCATTTATCCCTTACAAAGTCTGCCTGTGGGTATGAGACGGCTTTCGGCTTTTTTGCCTACCGGCATAGGCATGCAGTATTTATGCAGCTTGATGAAGGACAGAACAGAGGGGAAACTGCTTATGGGTCTTTTTGTGTACATTCTGGTACTTTTGGCGCTTGCAGCCGCTTTTAGGTATCGAAGAACAGGTGGTCAGAAGATATTAAAGGGTAAAAAAGCTTTAGAAGGGAGAAACGCATGAAAGAGTATAAACGGATAGCGCTGTTATTCTGTTTGCAGCAGAAAAGGCTGTTAAAAAAGAAGGTTTTTCTGGTTCTTTTGGCTGTTCTTCCTATAGCGGTGCTTGCACTGCATATTTTGTCTTTGAATGAAGATTCCGGAATGATAAAAATTCTTTTGTGCGGTGAAGAGGGATGTGGGGAAGAAGCAAGGCAGATTATGGACAGGCTTATGAAAGAGGACAGTGTCATTCTGTATGAAAGCTGCATGTCTGTTGAGGACGCAGTTAAAAAGCTTGAAAAAGGAGAAGCCTCTGCAGCATGGATTTTTGGAGAGGATTTTTCAGAGCGTCTGAAAGCCTTCAGTGAAACGGGAGAGGGGGAAGGCAATGAGGCTGTAACCATTGTTTCTTTAGTCGATAAAAAAGACAGTATATTTTTGAACCTGGCAGTGGAAAAGCTTTATGGCATGATTTTTCCGGAATTATCCTATGATGTATATGAATCCTTTTTAGAAGAGAAGATTAGTAATCTTAACATGAGTGAAGCAGAATTAAGGGAGTCTTATAATGCTGCACGGGTAGAGGATAGCCTGTTTTCGTTTGCATATGTCAACTATGAAGATGCAACAAAAGATATGGAGCAGGCAAACTATCTGACTGTGCCGGTCAGAGGCTTGTTGGCATTATTTGTTCTTTTGTGCGGACTGGCGGCAGCTCTTTTTTATATGCAGGATGAAAAAAAGAAGCTTTTTGTCAGTATGCCGATAAAGCACCGCTATCTCTTTGCATTGGGATACCATGGAATTGCAGTGTTTGACGGTGCGCTGGCTGCCCTCCTTGCACTGGGACTGTCAGGCACCTTTACTAATTTTTCTGTAGAATTACTATTGATGTTTGTGTACGGTGTGCTTGTAGCTGTTTTTAGCAATCTGTTAAGAATAATCTGTAAAAGAGAAGAGCTGCTGGGGCTGTTTACCCCAATGCTGCTTCTTTTGTGTCTGGCAATATGTCCTATCCTCTTTAATTTTAAAAAGTTTAAATTACTGCAGCATTTGCTGCCGCCGTATTACTATTTAAATGCGCTGCATGATGGAACGGTATTAATAAAGATGTTTGTTTTTATTGCAGTGTGTACAGCGGCAGGCTTTCTGTTTTTTAAAAGAGAAGCAATGGATTAAAGCTGTTTGATTTTGGTTTCCTATCCTTCTTTTTCTAATAGTTCTTTTGCTTTTGTAACATCTGCTTCTTCATAGAACTCGATACGCATGGCGCCTTCGGCGGCCTCACGGTTATGTGTGATGCCGATATTTTTGATGCTGATATCGTGTTTTGCAAGAAGGCTTACGATAGCGGCAAGGGCACCGGGTTTGTCGTCAATATCCACAGTCATATCGTATATCCGTTTAATCGGTCCGCTGGAGGCATTGATAAAGGAGTCCCTGTAGGTCCGTGCCGAATCAAATAGCTTAAAGAGTGCGTTCCCGTCCTGATTGTCAAGGGCTGCTTTTGCCTGCGTCAGCATATCAATATAGCAGGAAAGCAGTTTTGAAATATTTTCTCCGTTTGTCAGGCAGATCTGCTGCCACATGACGGGAGAAGAAGAGGCAATCCGGGTAATATCCTTAAAGCCGCCTGCGGCAATCATTTTCATGATACCTTCTTTAGAGTCGGTATCTTTTACCAGATTTACCAGAGAAGCGGCAACAAGGTGGGGAAGATGGCTGATACCGGCGGTGACAAAATCATGCTGCTCGTGGGAAAGCAAAAGCGGAATGGCACCCATTTTACGGACAAGGTTTTCGTATGCAGAAAGCTTATCAAAGCTTACTTCTTCTGAAGGCGTCAGAATGTAATAGGCGTTCTGTAAAAGAAGCGCCTTGGAATTGGAGTATCCGATTCGTTCGCTGCCTGCCATGGGGTGACCGCCGATAAAGTGGTCGGACAGACCGGATGCAGCTACATGCTCGTGAATCGTGGTCTTAACGCTGCCTGCATCCGTCAGAATGCAGGTGGGGGATAAAACCTTTTTTACAGCGGCAAGGTTTTCGTCATTACGGGAAACCGGCGCGCATAAAAATATATAATCACAGGCATTAAAATGCTCATCAATGCAGGAAACAGTTATATCTGCAATTCCTTCTGCAGCTGCAAGCAAAAGGGTTTCCCTGTTGACATCATAGGCTATGATTTTTATGGAAGAATCAGCGGCCTTAAGCGCTTTGGCGATAGAACCGCCAATCAGACCAAGGCCGATAAATCCACAGGTTAATGTAGACATGTTATACCTCTGTATGGAAACGTCTTCCGACCACGTCACAGAAAGGCTTCAGTTCACCGGTCAGAGCTTCAAAGTGTTCAAATGTAAGCGACTGGGGACCGTCCGACAGGGCATGAGCCGGATCGTTATGCACTTCTATCATCAATCCGTCAGCACCGCATGCTACAGCGGCTTTTGCCATGGAAGGAACGTATTTGTAAGCACCGGTCGAATGGGAAGGATCCACAATAACCGGCAGATGTGTTTTTTCTTTCAATACGGGAACTGCACTTAAATCCAAGGTATTACGGGTTGCGGTCTCAAATGTTCGAATACCCCTTTCACATAGAACCACATTTAAATTACCTTCCGACATAATATATTCCGCTGCATTTAACCATTCTTCTATGGTGGCGGAAAGGCCTCTTTTTAACAGAACCGGAAGTCCGGAACGACCGGCTTCCTTCAGCAATATAAAGTTTTGCATATTGCGGGCACCGATCTGAATCATATCCACATATTTTACGGCGGCTTCGATAGCCTCGTTGCTGACAACCTCACATATGGTATTCAAACCCGTTTCAGCCTTAGCTTCCTGCATATAACGCAGTCCTTCTTCTTCAAGTCCCTGGAAAGAGTAGGGTGAGGTACGGGGCTTATAAGCACCGCCGCGCAGAATGGTAGCTCCTGCGTTTTTTACAGCATGTGCGATGGATAGAAGCTGCTCTTTTGTTTCAACGGCACAGGGACCTGCCATGATAGTTAAATTATCGGGACCGATAACCGTATTGCCCACCTTGATTGTAGTGGGATTGGGATGGAATTTTTTATTGGCCAGCTTATAGCTTTCCGTGACCGGCACAATTCGGTCAACATCTTTATAAATGGCAATGTTTTCGGTAGACAGACGGGTTTTATCCCCTACGATTCCAATCAGTGTAACTTCCTCTCCTTTGGAGAGATGAACGGACAAACCATTTTTTTCAATATAGTTGATAACTGCTTTTATATTATCTTCGGCAGCATTGGGTTTCATTATTATTATCATAGTAATACCTCCTTTAAACATGGACATTCTAGCACGTTAATGTGCGAAAGTCAATATGAGAATTTTTTGCTTTAAAGTGCTAAAGCAAACGAAATGAAACCAATAAGACAGTAAAAATAGAAAAATATGTGTAGAACAATGAATATAACTTGTAATATGAAAGAAAATTTAGTAAAATATACCCATGGTGTTTTTAAATTGGAGAATTACCTATGAATTGTTACCAAAAGAATATTCTTTATTGCGGGTTCCGTGAGACTAAAAGAATAAATACTGAGAAAGGACGTAGCAATTATGAAAGTTTATACAACTGAAAAGATTAGAAATGTGGTTATATTAGGACATGGAGGGGCCGGAAAGACAAGCTTGACCGAAGCAATGGGATATTTGTCAGGGCTTACCTCTCGTATGGGAAAGGTAACTGATGGCAATACTTTAAGTGATTACAGTAAAGAAGAACAAAAACGGCATTTTTCTATCTCTACATCGGTAATTCCCATTGAATGGGAGGGGCATAAGATAAATATTTTAGATACACCGGGATATTTTGATTTTGTGGGAGAAGTAGAAGAGGCTGTCAGCGCAGCCGGAGCGGCTATTATTGTAGTTAACGGCAAGGCCGGTATGGAAGTGGGTACGGAAAAGGCATGGGAGCTTTGTGATAAATATAAGCTGCCCCGCTTTGTATATGTAACCAATATGGATGTAGATAATGCTTCCTTTAGACAGGTCGTAGAAAATATGACCACAAAGTACGGCAATAAGATAGCGCCGTTTAACCTGCCCATACGTGAAAATGAAAAATTTATAGGCTATATCAATGTTATTTCTGAAACAGCGCATAGATGGCAGGGCAAGGAAGTGACTCCCTGTGATGTTCCGGAATATAATAAAGCCAATTTGCAGATCTGCCGCGATACCTTATTGGAAGCGGTGGCTGAGACCAGTGAAGAAATGATGGAGCGTTATTTCGGAGGTGAGACATTCTCGGAAGCGGAAATACGTGCTGCACTCAGGACCAATGTATGTGACGGCAGTATTGTTCCCATCAGCATGGGCTCTAATACACTCTGTCAGGGTGTATACACATTACTGGATGATATCGTTAAATATATGCCAAGTCCCGAGAACCGTGAGGTGGCAGGCATTAATATGAAAAATAATGAGATTTATCATGCGGATCATGATTTTTCCAAAGCAAAATCCGCGTACATATGGAAGACCATAGTAGATCCTTTTATCGGAAAATATTCTTTGATCAAGGTAAATTCCGGTGTATTAAAAACAGATGATTTGATTTATAATGTGGATCGTGATATCGAAGAAAAGATAGGAAAGCTTTATGTTTTACAGGGTAATAAGCCCATTGAGGTACCTGAACTGCATGCGGGTGATATAGGTGCGCTTGCTAAGCTGACAGCAGCCAGGACCGGCAACAGCCTGGCAACAAAGGCTTCTCCCATAAAATATGCAAAATCGGAGATTTCCATTCCCTATACTTATTTACGCTATAAGCCAAAGGATAAGAGTGATATTGATAAGATATCTCAGGCATTGCAGAAAATGACACATGAAGATATGACCTTAAGGACGGTAAATGATTCCGATAACAGACAAATGCTTCTTTACGGCATGGGTGAACAGCATTTGGAAATCGTTGCCAGCAGGCTTTTGAATGAATATAAGGTAGAACTGGAGTTGTCAAAACCCAAGATAGCTTATAAGGAAACCATTAAGAAGAATTCCGATGTGGAATATAAATACAGAAAACAATCCGGCGGTCACGGTCAATACGGACATGTAAAAATCCGTTTTTCTGCTTCAGGAGATTTGGAAACACCCTTTGTATTCGAACAGGAGGTAGTAGGAGGAGCGGTTCCTAAAAACTTCTATCCTGCTGTAGAAAAGGGCTTACAAGAATCGGTATTGAAGGGACCTATGGCAGGCTATCCGGTTGTGGGAGTAAAGGCGGTTTTATACGACGGTTCCTATCATGCCGTGGATTCTTCGGAGATGGCGTTTAAAATGGCTACCATCCAAGCCTTCAAGAAAGGATTTATGGAAGCAAGCCCTATTTTACTGGAACCCATTGCCTCTATCAAAGTAACGGTGCCGGATTCCTATACGGGTGATATTATGGGAGATTTAAACAAGAGACGCGGCAGGGTATTGGGAATGACACCAACCATAGGCGGCAAGCAGATTATTGAAGCTGATATCCCTATGAACGAGCTTTACGGATATTGTACAGATTTGCGTTCTATGACAGGTGGCAGGGGTGATTATTCCTATGAATTCAGCCGTTATGAGCAGGCACCTTCCGATGTACAGGCAAAAGAGGTTGCGGCAAGAGCGGATAAAGTGCAAAACGGTGAAGATATGTAGTATCTGTCTTACCGGCAATTTATTATTTACTAAAAACCGATTGACAAGAGAGTAACAAATGAGTACAATTACCCTAGACGTTGAAGGGAAATAGTAGGAACAGTATTCTTCTCAGAGAGCAGCCGGGCGGTGCGAGGCTGTGGGAGTCTGTTACGAACTCATCCTGAAGTTCCGACGGTGAAGTTCCCCTGTGTATAGTGGGAATGGGTAGCTGTGGGCGGCAGACTCCGTTATCGGTTCAAGAGCGCAAAAAGGAAACTTTTTGAATTAGAGTGGTACCACGGAAGAAAAGCCCTTTCGTCTCTAAAGAGATGAAAGGGCTTATTATATTAAAACAGGAAAGGAAATAAAAATGGCAGTACCATACAATCACAGAGAATTAGAAACAAAATGGCAGGGTATTTGGGATAATGAAAAAGCATTTGCCACTTCGGATGACTATTCCAAGCCTAAATATTATGCTTTAGTAGAATTCCCTTATCCCTCGGGACAGGGTCTGCATGTGGGACATCCCCGCCCCTATACGGCACTTGATATTGTAGCCAGAAAAAGAAGGATGCAGGGCTATAATGTACTATATCCCATGGGTTGGGATGCTTTTGGCCTTCCCACTGAAAACTATGCAATACAAAATCATATCCATCCTAAAATCGTAACTAAGAATAATGTAGAGCGTTTTAAAAAGCAGCTTCATTCATTGGGGTATTCTTTTGATTGGGACAGGGAAATAAATACTACCGATGCAGACTATTATAAATGGACACAATGGATTTTCTTAAAGTTCTTTAACGCGGGACTTGCGTATAAATCCGAAATACCCATTAACTGGTGTACCTCCTGCAAGGTCGGACTTGCAAATGAAGAGGTGGTAAACGGTGTATGTGAGCGATGTAATTCCGAAGTTGTACGTAAAGTAAAAAGCCAATGGATGTTGAAGATAACAGAGTATGCAGATAAGCTGTTAGAAGGGTTGGACACGGTTGATTATATTGAGCGTGTTAAGGTATCCCAGAAAAATTGGATCGGTAAATCCACGGGTGCGGAAGTTGACTTTGTTTTAATGGATAAAGAAGATAAGCTTACTGTTTATACTACCAGACCGGATACCTTATTCGGTGCGACCTATATGGTAATAAGCCCGGAGCATCCCTTTATTGATAAATACAAAGAAGAGATTAAAAACTGGGATGAAGTAACGGCTTATCGTGAGATGGCGGCTAAAAAGTCGGATTTTGAACGAACAGAAATGGTAAAAGATAAAACCGGTATTATGCTTCAGGGCTTATCGGCTGTAAATCCTGTAAATGAAAAAGAGATTCCGGTATGGATTTCGGATTATGTACTCATGACCTATGGTACAGGTGCCATAATGGCAGTGCCCGCCCATGATGAGAGGGATTGGGAGTTTGCAAAGAAATTTAATATGCCCATAGTCGAGGTGGTAGCCGGAAGTCCCGTGGATATTAATGAAGGGGCATATACCGCGGTAGAAAGCGGTACATTGGTCAATTCCGATTTCTTAAACGGGCTTAATGTAGCTGATGCCAAGGAGAAAATCTTGGCTTTCCTAAAGGATAAAAACATCGGTCATGAAAAAACAAATTTCAAATTAAGAGATTGGGTATTTTCCAGACAACGTTATTGGGGAGAGCCCATCCCAATTGTAAAATGCGAAGCATGCGGCTATGTGGCATTACCCGAAAGCCAGCTGCCCTTAGTACTGCCTGAAGTGGAAAGCTATATGCCTACGGACAACGGGGAATCACCTCTGGCAAATATGACTGAATGGGTCAACACCACTTGTCCCCATTGCGGCGGTCCCGCCAAAAGAGAAACTGATACAATGCCCCAGTGGGCGGGCTCCTCTTGGTATTTCTTACGTTATACGGATCCACAAAATGACAAGGCCTTGGCAAGCCCTGAGGCATTAAAATATTGGATGCCTGTAGATTGGTATAATGGTGGTATGGAGCATACCACATTGCATCTTTTGTATTCCAGATTCTGGCATAGGTTTTTATACGATGAGGGTGCGCTTCCCTGTAAGGAACCATACAGCAAGAGGACTTCCCATGGTATGATTTTAGGAGCAAATGGGGAAAAAATGAGTAAATCCAGGGGAAATGTAATTAACCCGGACGATATAGTCAGAGAGTACGGTGCGGACACCCTTAGGACCTATGAGATGTTTATCGGGGCCTTTGAGTTAAATGCTGCCTGGTCGGAAGATGGTGTAAAAGGCTGCAGAAGATTTTTGGACAGAGTTTGGAAGCTTCAGGATATCCTGACCGGTGATGAAAGCTTCTCTGAGGATATGGAAACAAAAATGCACCAAACCATAAAAAAGGTAGGTACGGATTTTGAAAATTTAAAATACAATACAGCCATTGCGGCTATGATGGCATTAATTAATGATTTCTATAAAAAGAATGAAGTGACAAAGGGTGAATTTAAAACCTTGCTTACACTGCTCAATCCTGTAGCTCCCCATATTACGGAAGAGCTTTGGAATCTGACCGGTTTTACAGGCAGGATATATCAAGCAACCTGGCCGGAATATGAAGAGGAAAAGACAGTAGGCTCCACGATAGAAATAGCGGTGCAGATAAACGGAAAAACCAAAATTACCATAGGCATTGCAAAGGATGAGGATCGTGATACGGTTCTTGCAAGGGCTAAGGAAACTTTAGGTGATAAGCTTTCGGGCACCATTGTAAAAGAAATTTATGTACCGGGAAGAATTGTAAATATTGTAGTGAAGCCATAAGCAAAAAGCACCGTCAAATTAAATCGGCGGTGCTTTTTTCATGATTTTATCAATCTGTGAAAGCTCTTCGGGTGTACTGTGATTTTTAATTGCAGTAATTACATTGGTAATTTCAGATTGAGAAAAGGTGATATTTTCTTCTTTTGCCTGTCTCATTTTTATCATCATATAGGGCATAGCTTCTTTCTGACTTTTTCCTTTACTGCCGAAGACCAAATCACTTAAAAAATGTAATTTCTTTTCATCAATATTTTTAACTAAGGAATCATTCATCCATTCGGGTTTTTTTTCCATAAATTCACTCCATATATTTTAATTGTTAAACATTTGGAACATCTGCTGCATGGCTTCCGGAGAAAAATCCGAACCTTCATTAAAAGAAAAGCCATCGGGAAACATTTCCTTCATCATATTGATAGTTTCCATCATTTCCTTGGCATTTTTCATTGTAGCAGACATTTCCATTATCTTGTCTATATTGCTTTTTTCCGCAGCAGAGCAGTAGGGAAGTATTTCTTTACAAATTTGTGTGGTATCATCCATATTTTTTCTTGGCATGGCGAAATAGGGATGCCGTTTAAAATAGGCAAGTGTATATTGAAATTCCATATATTTAATATAAACAGCCATTTGTTTTTGCATAGCAGCATCAAAATAGGGTAAGAGGATTTTATATATCTGGATATGATTATTAGTAAATAGGGCATCAAACGCCTGTATTTTGTCCGGATTTTTTTCCTGTTCATCCCTGCTCATATATCTGCTCCTTATCTTTTTTAAGTACTTTTAAAACATATGAGAATCCTTTGCCCAGTATGCGTAGAACAGGCTCTTTGCAGAGCCTGCCCACATATTTTCATGTGTATTCAATTTGATTAGCAGCAGCCGGAATTGTTATTTCCACAGAAACAGGAAATAAGGAGAATCCAGATAAGCCAGTCACAGCTGTTGTTATTATTATCACAGCCACAGCCATTGTTGCCGCCGAATATTCCGCCATTTCCGTTTCCACAGCACAGTAACAAAAGAATCCAGATACAGTTAGATCCCATCATGCCATTATTGTTACAGTTGTTGGAACATCCGCAGTTGGTAGCAGTTAAATCGCTCATTTTAAACGCCTCCAGGTTTTAGTATGGTTTATCTTATGTGTGAGTGCCTGTCAATGTTTCATTCTTTTTATAAATATTTTAAAGATATTAATATACACAATCTGTTGTAAAAGACTTGAATAAATTTCAATATATAGTAAAATAAAGGTGAATAGATAAAATTAGGGAAAATATGCGATATAGCAGATGGGGTAAAAATGCAAACACAGGAACGCATGGTTTTAGGCCGTCAATTTAGGACAAAGGCAGAGTATGAAGCAGCAAAAAAAGATGAGGCATATATAGAAACCATTAAAAAAAGATTTGATTTAAGCAATAGTGAAGATATATTAGAATTATTACAGAATTTAAGAGAAGAAAAGTATCGTTTCAGAACCATATTGGGGCAGGATTTTTTGGAAGAAATAGAAGAACTCTTTACAAGCAGTAAGTCTAAGACTGAAAAAGCAAGCGGAAAAGGTAAAAAAATCAAAGCTTTAGGGGGAATTAAAAAAAGCACCGCCCCCAAATCCACTAAGAAAAAAACAGGAGTAAAACTGGAAGATTATGATAAAGAGATGCAGCAGTCTATTTTAAAAGAGCTGCATAGGCAGGAACGCAAAAGAAAATTAATTATTACCGCTTGTATGTGTGTGGCAATTTGTTGTTTTATCTATTTAGGAATATATACTTATCAGACAAAACGGCTGGATGATTATGCAAGCAGACAGCAGGACTTAAAGGGTGTGGAAACAGACAGGGAAATTATACCCGAAACGGCAGTGATTCATTATGATAATCAGAAAATACCCGTGCCGGATATTCTTGATGAATATAAAACTCTTTATCTTTTGAATAAAAAGCTAATAGGATGGGTGAAAATTGACGATACATATATAGATTATCCTGTATTGCAGACCAGTAACAATGAATATTATTTGGATCATAATTTTGACCAGGAGCAGGATAAAAACGGAAGTATTTTTTTGGATAAGAATTGTACCATTCTGCCCAGAAATACTAATTTGATTATTTACGGACATCATATGCGCAGCGGGCGGATGTTTGGACAGCTAACAAGATATAGTTCTGAGGATTTTTACGAAGAGCATAAATTGATTCAGTTTGATACTATATATGAAAAAGGAACCTATGAAATCATGTATGTGTTCCGTTCTAAGATATATGAAGAAAGTGTAATTACTTTTAAATACTATCAGTTTTTTGATGCTGCTTCGGAAATTGAATTTAATTCCTATATGAGGGAAATGGCAGAAATGTCATTGTATGATACAGGTGTAACCGCAGAATTCGGAGATGAATTACTGACATTATCCACTTGTGATTACTATACGGATTACGGCCGTTTTGTGGTAGTGGCTAAAAAGATTAAGTAGCAGTATGCACAACGTACCAAGTGAAGGAGATGCATGATGACTAAGAATATTACTAAGAAAAAGAATATCAGATTACGCAGAAGGATGCGCAAGACCATGGGTGTGGTTTGTCTCATAACAGCGATTCTGGTAGCCGCCATACCGGTTCCGGAAGCAAAGGCAGCCGAAGATAAAAAATATCTTTGGGATGAACAAATAGGAATCGCTAACAGTGTTATCCCGGTGGTGCCGAAGAATTGTGACACCATTTATACAACGGGGGACGGCACCTATCAATTTGCGTTTGTGAATGCTTCCAGTACCAGTCCCGATAAGGTAGCGGTTATTTTAGGGTATACGGCGGGCAATCTGTCCAATAATTATCTGCAGATACCGGATACGGTGGATGCTTTTACAAAATACAGTGAAAATCAAGGTACCAGGACCGGGTATGTAGCGGTAAGTAGGTCACAGAAGCCTTTATACTATATGTCTTCGCCTGAGAAATGGGAAGTTGATGTTTCCGGTAATGATATTAAAGTCAGTGATGCAGTATATAAACCTTGTTATTATTCTGATTACATAAATTGGAGCACACTTGATCTGACCAATTTTTATTATAAAAATGATGCCGGAGAATACTTAAAGACAAATGATGCCGGTGAACAATGGATTAAGAATATTACCGTTATGTATATCGGAAATCAGTCTCTTATGGCTAATCCCAATATAGGCGGGGTGGATGGTGCGGTACAGGAATGGGTAATAGCGGAAGCAGAGGGCACCATTAATGAGTTACCACAAAATGGTGTATTTGCAAATGAAAGTAATATTAAGACATTGATAGTAGGCGACAGCCTGATGGGAATCGGCAATTATTCATTTAACGGCTGCACAAACTTAGAGAGCATAACCCTTGGTAACGGCTTGACAGAGATGGGAAAATATGCTTTTGCTAATTGTGCGAATATGCACAGTATCGGTTTGGATTTTACTTCACGTATTCAATATATCTCTGATTATACCTTTTTAAACTGCAGGGCACTCACAAGCTTTGCACTGCCTTCTAGTGTGACAACAATATATGATCATGCTTTTGAAGGCTGCACAAGACTTGGCAGTGAGGGGCTTGGCGGTGTATTGGACCTTTCTGGTGCACAAGCAGGCAAAAATGTTACCCTTTCCAGGATAGGCTACTCGGTTTTTAAAGGATGCAGCGAATTGCAGAGTATTATATTACCGGAGTCTATGAGCAGCTCAGCGGATTCGGTGAATCTGAACAATTTTGAAGGATGTACATCTCTGAATCATATTAAGGTAGAAAGTCCATATACCACATTTGAAGGAACCACCAATTATACAGTGGATTCCTTTAAAAAAGATGTGGCATATAATTTTTATTTTGAAGGAGCAGGTACTTCATCCACACATGAGTTTACCAAAGCAAATGCCATTGCGTTTAAATATTCGGATAAGGATTGCTATGAGATTATTATTATAGAGGAAGCTGTCGACGGCATCAGTAATTCAGAATTGACTTATCAAGTCAATTCCAATAATGAGCTTCTTTGGTTTAATATGACAAAGCCTGTTACAGAAGTGAATATACCGGAAGCAATCGGACCCTATGGTATTTCTGCCATCAGTGCAAATAGTTTTTCCGGCAACTGTTATTTAAATAAGATTACCATACCTTCAACGGTGACAAGTATCAATGAGAATGCCTTTAGAGGATGCCATAATTTAAAGCATGTTATTTTTATCAATGCAGCGTCTATTACCTATATCGGCCCCGGCGCCTTTGCTACACAGGAAGTGGATCTCCATGCTGCAAATTGCGCCAATAAAGATTTTTTGACCAAAGAGTTATCACCAACGCTGACTTTTACCGGCGCGGTAGGAACCGGTATTGTTCCCTTTGATTATGCCATGAATGCGTCCAGTAATATCAATGCGGGCCCCCAGACCAAATCCTATATTACCTATTACAGCGGTTGGCCTACCAATCTGGAAATTAAATATACGGTGAATCAGGATACGGGAACCGGTGCAGCAACCTTAATAGATTATCCTACCTATACGGAATTAAAGACAGGAAGCAAATATACGGTAAGCGCATATCCCTATATCACAACGGATTATGAAACTGCCGCAAAAGCAGCCATTACAAAATATGAGGAGTGGAGACTGGATAACGGCGTTGAAGTAACGGATTACCAGTGGCAGATTATTAACGCCGCTTTGAATCTTTCCGTACCGGCAGGGGTAAAAGCAGTTGAAACCGGACTGTTTTCCGGCGTTACAGGAATGAAGAACTCCGACGGTACCTATATTATTGCTCCGGTTTCGGGACAGAGCCCGGATGAGAATATTCAGACCATAACCTTTGCGGATATATTAGAATATGCACCCTATTCGTTCAGCGGCTGTAAATCCCTTAAGAAGATAAATATTACCGGTGGGACGGCTCTGCTTCATGATTATGCCTTTGCATATGCCTATACGGTGCCTGATACGGAGAGCGGCTCGGATTCTGTTCTGCAGACGGTTGCTATGTCGGGCGGAGGCAGCAGCATTGGGGATTATGCATTTTGTAATAATAAGGATTTGAATAGTGTGACTTTATCCTCAACGGTATCCTCATTGGGAACGCGTCCTTTTAAGGATTGTCAAAAGCTTGAATCGGTAAATTTTTCCGGAGGACCGTATTTTACAACTGCCCAGGCAATTATCTATGGTTTGCAGGATGGAAGTAAGACCAGTGTAATACAATGTCTTGAAAGCAGGGGGAAGCTTGGTACACCCGGCTCCATAAGTGCTACGGAGCTTGCGGGAGTGACGGAGATTAAAAAGGAAGCCTTTATGGATTGCTCGGAAATTGGTTCGGTAGATTTATCTTCTACCCTTATTTCTACTGTCCCTGAAAGTTCATTTAGAAATACAAGCAGCTTATATTCTGCAATATTGCCTACTTCCTGTAAATCCATAAGTAAGTATGCTTTTTGGGACAGTAATATTCGCTATGTAGATATACCCAGAAGTGTGACTTTTATTGATCCGATAGCGTTTAATACGGAGCAGAATCCAAATTCCGACGGTTTATATAATATGATTGAGTTTTATTGTGAAGCCGGCAGTGCTGCGGAAACATATGCGGGAGAGTATGAAAGCATCAGCACCACCGACAAACCGGTTACCACAAGCTTTACGGTAATATTTTGGGACTATGATAAGACAATCTTAGATACCCAAACGGTTCCCTTGGGTGCCGATGCGAAAGCACCCCCGGATCCGGTGCGGGAGGGCTTTGACTTTGATGGATGGGTTCCTCCTTTTACAGGTATCAGTAAGGATACCGACGTGGTGGCACAATACATTAAAAAAGACTCGGAAGATAAAAAGTTTACGGTGGAATTCATGGATTATAATGAAGCTCTTCTATGGACCCAAAAGGTGAATCCGGGAGAAGATGCGATTCCGCCTCAGCCACCGGTAAGAGAAGGCTATCGATTTATTGGATGGCTTCCCGGAATAACGAATATAACAGAAAATAAGAAAGTCTATGCCCAATATGAGAAAGTTACTCCCGGCAGCGGTAACAATGGTGGTAATGGAGGAAATAGCGGAAACAACGGCAGTGGCGGCGGTACGACCAGTGGAAACGGAACGACCAATAATACACTTTACACATTGAGCGTGCAAAACGGCAGCGGTTCGGGCAGCTATGTAGCGGGAGCAAACATTCCTATTGTTTCGAATGAACCTGCAAGTACACAGAAGTTCAGTAAATGGACTACGGATAATGCAAATGTTAAATTTGCAAGCAATACGATGGCGGCAACCATATTGGTGATGCCCGCTTCCAATGCAACCGTAACGGCAACTTATGTCAATAAACCCGCAGATGGAAATAACAATAACAGTGGTGGCGGGGGAAGTACAAGCGGCGGCAATAGCGGCAATGGCGGCAATACAACAAGCGGAAATAAAACGGGAACGGTTGTCATTATCGATAAAAACGGCTTGTCTAATACAGGCGTGGTTTCTGTTACCGTAAAAGGGTCTTCTGATAATTTTATAGTTAAAATTACAGAGAATGAAGATGCTACGGCAGCGGTTCTCAGAGCGTTAATGAGCGAATACGGCAGTTTGGATAATCTAAAGTATTTTCCGATGGATATCTCTCTATATGATTCCACGGGACAGAAGAAAATCACTGATACATCGGGATTGTCCATCAGCATTACCTTGCCCATACCGGATTCATTGATTACATATGCCGGCAATAATAGAGTGGCGGGAGTGGTAAATGATACTTTAGATAAGCTGGCTCCCAAGTTTACAACAATTGATGGGGTATCCTGTGTAACATTTACCGCAGAACATTTTTCACCCTATGTAATCTATGTTAAAACCGATAGTTTGGAGTCTACAGGCGTAACGGATACTTCACCTAAAACGGGAGATATCCATCCAAAGTGGTTTGTAGCAATCGGTCTGTCCTGTATGGCAGTAATATTATTTATAAAGAGAGATAAAAACGGTAATAAGGTCATGGTGCAGATATAGTGGGGAAAAAACAGGTATGAAAAAAAGACTCAGAGTATCCGTGAGCGCCTTGTTTTTGGTACTTGCACTTGTAGTGACGCAAATACCGGCAGAGCAGGTGGTCGCTGACACGGCAGCTGTATCCAAAGATACAGAATTTCAATTGAATGGTAATTTGCTTGTAAAGTATACGGGCGATGCTAAGATTGTGGCGGTTCCTGCATCCGTAACTGTGATTGGGGAAGAAGCGTTTGCTGATAATACCACTATGGAAATTTTGCAGTTTAAAGGAAATAAGGTAGAAACCATAGCATATCGGGCTTTTGCAGGTTGTACGGCGCTTAAGGAATTACGATTGCCGAATTCCGTACAGGAGCTTGGCAATGGTGCATTCAGTAACTGTACGGGATTACAGAAGGTTACCATAGGAACTGAGTTATATAAATTAGGTATCGGCCCTTTTGCCGGCTGTACGGCACTAAAGGAAATAGTGATTGAAAAAGGAAATACTTCCTTTTCAGTAGCGGATGGTTGTTTGTATAACAGTGATAAATCAAAGCTGTATCTTCTTTTACCCGGCAGAGAAGGGGATAACTATGCTATGCCTTCTACAGTGACCGATATTGCTGAATATGCGCTATGGGGCTGTGATAATGTAAAAAGTATCAGTTTAAGCAGTTATTTAAAAAAGATTCCCGATTATTCTTTTTCTAATTGCAAGTCACTGACCAGGATTACCATACCTTATTCGGTGAGAAGCATAGGGCTTCTGTCTTTTTCGGACTGTGTGAACTTGGAAACTGTTATCATACCGGCATCCGTAATAACAATTGATGATACTGCGTTTAACGGATGCAGCAAATTGATTATTACTGCGGATGAAGGGACCGCTGCTTATCAGTACTATGAAGTATGGAAGTTGATCAACCAGGCAGAATATGAAGATACCGATCCAATCGAAACCGATAAGCCGCATACCGACAAGGGGAACACCGGCAAAGAAGAAGATACAGATCCATCAGGTGATGTTTCCGATCCTGATGACAATGAAAAAGGACCTGAAGATTTGGTACAGGGTAATCTCATAGGAAGCACTTTTGTTGTGGGTAATAGAGCTGTTGTTTTTATTGATAATTCCTCACTTACGGTACAGGAAAGTATAGAAAAGACAAATGAGGCCAGTGTCTCTGCAGGAGATACAACCGCTGAAGGATATCAAAAGGAATGGGCTATCCCTAAGTTCACCATTGCTTTTGACCATATCTTAGCGGACCAGGCTTTTTATAAGAGTCGGGAAATCGGTGAATATGATATTCCGGATGAGATAACAGAAATCGGTGAATTTACTTTTGCCAGAAGTAATCTTGTGATAGCGAATATCCCTGAAGGTGTTACCACAATCGGTTACGGTGCTTTTTATCATTGTGATTATCTGAGGGATGTACGTATTCCTTCATCGGTTATTTTTATAGCTCCGAAAGCATTTTCTGAAACCCTTTGGTTGAATAGCTGGCTTTCGGAAAGCGGCAATGAGGATTATTTAGTTGTAGGGAATGGCATCCTTTTAGCATACCGGGGAGAAGGTGGTAATATTATATTACCGGATACCGTAAAACGGATTGCACCGGATGTTTTTGCAGGCAATAACAGTATTATATCTGTAAATATTCCGGATTCTGTGATAGAAATAGGCGAGGATGCTTTTAATGGCTGTAAAAACCTTAAAACGGTTTCCGGTGGCCAAAATGTTAGGGTGATACGTGACCGGGCATTTTATGGATGCGGATTGGAAACCGCACATATTTGGAAAAATGTGGAGTATATTGGACTGAAGAGCTTTGATTTTTCAACAACATCACTTAGCTTGTCCTATAAGGTAGTAGTTTTTGACAGCACCGAAAAACTACCCTCTCCTTCCTATGAATTAACCGCGGAAAGACTTTCAAACGAAGAAGCCAGAGGTTCCCTTTTAGGTGACACACTTATTGCTATTGTTGACAAGAAAATCAAGGCGGAGGAGCTTACGGATACGGTGCTTGCGCCCGACGTAGATGGGTTTAAAGGCATTGTTGCCTACATTAGTTCAAGGGATAAGCAAGAAATTACCTGCATAGCAACCACCTATACGGAAGAAGAGCTTGCAAATGCCTATATTCCAACTTATATCAATATTGACGGTAAAAACTATGAGGTAATCGGAATAGAAAATATAACTGTCTTTGGCAGAAATACTGATTATCCCAAAGGAAGCATAGATGTAAGGAACCAAAGCACTGTCCTTGAAAATGAAGTGATAAATGCTCGGTTGGAAGGAAATAACGGTTCTTATTATTTAAAAATAGCGGATAGCGAGGATGCTTTTAATCTAATCAATGCAGGCTATCAAGCGGTATATCGTGAAGATTTACCCCCAAGTTCATTATGTGTGGATATGAGCTTAATTGAAAGAAAGACCAATATACCGATAACCAAAACAGGAGCACAGGCACTCAGTATTACACTGACCCTACCGGATACCATTGCAGGAAATAATCTCAGAATATTAACAACGGACAGGAACGGGCAGATAGAAAATATACCTTATACAAGAGATGGGGAGAATATTACCTTTGAGACCAACCACTTTTCCTCATTTGCATTTGTTAGAACAGGAAGTACTTTATTTGGCTCCATGGATGCATCACCGGATACTGGAGATTATTTAAATCCCAAATGGTTTTTGGCTGCAGGTCTTGCCAGCATTGGAATTGGGGTATTATTCATAAAGAAGAAAAAAAACAAGTAATGTAACAAACGAAAACTTCGGCATATGATAAAAAAAAGCCGGAGTTTTCTTTTGTTATGTATAGGGTAAGAGAACAGACTGAATGTGGAGATATCGTACAGGCCGGGGGCGGTAAAAAGGTTACGATAGCGGTTTTGGATACGGGGATAGCAAATCACCCCGATTTACAAGGCAGGCTCCTGGAATTCCACGATTTTACAAGTAAAAGAGAAGACCCTTATGATGACAGCGGACACGGCACACATGTTTGCGGGATAGCCTGCGGCAACGGCTCTTTATCCGAAGGCAGGTACAGAGGAATGGCAACCAAGGCTAATTTGGTTGTGGGAAAGGTATTGGATAAAAAGGGGGACGGTACTATAGAATCTATGCTGAATGCCATCGGATGGGTTATGCAAAAGAAAGAAGAGCTGGGCATTCGGATTTTAAATGTATCCGTCGGTGTGGGTCAGCTGATGAATAAGGAGAAAGAAGAAATACTAAAGAATAAACTGGAAAGTGCTTGGCAGAATGGCCTTCTGGTAGTATGTGCAGCCGGTAATAATGGGCCTGCTTGTGAATCTTTATCTGCTATTGGGAGAAGTTCATATCTCATAACGGTAGGGTGCCATGACGGAGAATATTTTAGAGAAAAGAAAAACAGATGTGCATCTTATTCCGGAAGAGGTTCTCTCTTTGGATCGGTTAGAAAACCTGATATTGTAGCACCCGGAACGGAAATTATATCTTGTAACGGTAATTTTAAAAAAAATAAAAATGTCTATACAAATGCTTATATTGAAAAAAGCGGAACCTCAATGGCAACTCCGATTATCTCGGGGGCGTTGGCGCTTCTATTGCAAAAGCATCCTGAATATGATAATGAAACAGCGAAACGGAAACTCTTATTTTCGGCCAGTGATTTAAAAGAACCCTGGTATCAACAGGGGTGGGGCATGCTGAATGTAGCAAGAATGATGGAAGGATAAAAGGGTATTGACACACCTCGTATGATTGTATACAATTATACGAGGTATTTATCAAATGCAGGACAAGCTCCGGAAAGTGAGATTTTTAGGTATGAGGAATAATGATACATTTCAAAATAAACCTATTAATATGAATCAAAAAAATAATTTACTTGAAATGGAAGAGCATATGTACATCTTGGATGATGTTGAAAAGCCAAATGTGTTCCGCAATATGTTTCCCTATTCGGAAATCCCCAAGATTCCCTTTAATGACAGGATTGTACCTAATAATATGCCCAAGGAAATTTGGATAACGGATACTACTTTCAGAGACGGTCAGCAGTCTCAGGAACCCTATACCACGGAGCAGATTGTGACTATATACGATTATTTACATAAGCTGGGTGGTCCCAATGGCATGATTCGTGCTTCCGAGTTTTTCTTATATAGTAAAAAAGACAGAGACGCCGTTTATAAATGTATGGAAAGAGGCTATCAGTTCCCGGAAGTAACAAGCTGGATTCGTGCCAGTAAGGAAGATTTTAAGCTGGTTAAAGAAATCGGAATGAAGGAAACCGGTATTTTGGTTAGTTGTTCAGATTATCATATATTCTTAAAACTAAAAATGACAAGAAGACAGGCAATGGAGCATTATTTAAGCGTGATCCGGGATTGCTTAGAGGAGGGCATCAGTCCCCGATGTCATTTAGAGGACATAACCAGGGCTGATATCTATGGCTATGTGGTTCCTTTTTGCTTGGAACTTATGAAGCTGCAGAAGCAATATCAAATACCGATAAAGGTACGAGCATGTGATACCATGGGATATGGCGTAAATTATCCCGGTGCTGTTATCCCCAGAAGTGTACAAGGTATTATTTATGCAATACATACTCATGCGGGTGTGCCTCATCAAAACATAGAATGGCATGGGCATAATGATTTTTATAAAGCGGTTTCTAATTCCACAACAGCATGGCTCTATGGATGTGCAGGCATTAATACTTCCTTATTCGGTATCGGGGAGAGAACCGGTAATACTCCTTTAGAAGCAATGGTCTTTGAATATGCACAGCTGCGTGGAGATTTAAACGGTATGGATACCACTGTTATCAGCGAGCTGGCCGAATATTATGAGAATGAAATCGGATATCATATTCCCGAGAGGACCCCTTTTGTAGGTAAAAACTTTAATGTGACCAGAGCAGGTATCCACGCGGACGGACTTTTAAAAAACGAAGAAATATATAATATATTTGATACGGATAAGTTCTTAAACAGGCCGGTGCTCTGTGCCGTATCCAATACATCCGGGCTAGCCGGTATTGCACATTGGATGAATACATATTATAAACTCACCGGAGATAGAATGATTGGGAAAAACAGTATGCTGGTAAAAGAAGTCAAAGAGTGGGTGGATGAAGAGTATGCAGGAGGCCGTGTTACGGTCTTGACAGACGAAGAATTGATAAAGAAAATTAATAAAGCGTGCAAAAAACTAAATATTACGTTAGAATAAGAAGTGACATACAGGTATACATTTTACCTGACGGAGGAATTGAAGTGAGTAATTATGATGTAAAGCAGGAATTAACGGATAAATATTCCCTGCGCGGCCGAGTATTCCATAAGCTAAGAAAGGATATTTTAGACGGCAAATATGAGGATCATGATGAGCTGAAGGAGGTAACAATCGGTGAGGAGCTGGGTGTCAGCAGGACACCGGTGCGTGAAGCCTTCAGACAGCTTGAGCTTGAAGGGCTGATTCAAATCATTCCCAATAAGGGTGCCTATGTTACAGGGATTACCCAAAAAGATGTAAAGGATATCTATATGATGCGTTCTCTTTTAGAGGGATTATGCGCCAGATGGGCAACCGAGCATATTACCCAGAAGCAATTAGAAGAGATGGAGGAAAATATATATCTATCTAAATTCCATGCTGAGAAAGGTCATATGGAACAGCTTGCTGAATTGGACAACCGCTTTCATGAGATAATGTATGAAGCCTGCAATTCTAAAATGCTGGAGCATCAATTAAAAGATTATCATGGATATGTTCTTCGGGTGAGACGCAAAACCCTTGCCAAAGCAAGGCGTGGAACAGCCTCTAATGAAGAGCATGAAAAAATCATGGAAAGAATTAAGGTACATGATGCGGATGGTGCAGAAAAGCTGGCTCATATGCATATTGTAAATGCATATGAAAATATGATCAAACATGATTTAAACGAAGCATATGAAAAAGCAAACAATTCCCCCAAACAAGGCTGACCTGTATGTTTAAAAATATAAAACGGGAAACTGTTGGAAAGAGGAAAGAATGAGCAAAATTCAGATGATTACACCGTTAGTGGAGATGGACGGCGATGAAATGACAAGGATACTCTGGAAGATGATTAAAGATGAATTATTACTCCCATACATCGATTTAAAAACAGAGTATTATGATTTAGGACTAAAATGCCGCAATGAGACAGACGATAAAGTAACGGTGGATTCAGCAAATGCAACTTTAAAATACGGCGTAGCTGTAAAATGTGCAACTATTACACCCAATGGGGCAAGAATGACAGAGTATGATTTAAAAGAAATGTGGAAGAGCCCCAATGGTACCATTCGTTCTATTTTGGACGGTACTGTGTTTAGAGCCCCGATTGTGGTAAAAGGAATAGATCCCTGTGTGAAAAATTGGACAAAACCTATTACTTTAGCACGTCATGCTTACGGCGATGTATATAAAAATACTGAAATAAGAGTTGATGGACCGGGAAAAGCGGAACTGGTATTTACCTCTCTTGACGGAAAAGAAACCAGAGAACTGATTCATAGTTTTAACGGAGCGGGTGTTTTACAGGGTATGCACAATACGGATAAATCGATTCAAAGCTTTGCGAGAGCGTGTTTTGGTTATGCCATCGATACCAAGCAGGATTTATGGTTCGCAACCAAAGACACCATTTCTAAAAAGTATGATCATACCTTTAAGGATATTTTCCAGGAAATTTATGATGCGGAGTATAAGACTCAATTTGAAGAGCTGGGCATAGAGTATTTTTATACATTGATTGATGACGCGGTGGCACGTGTTATGAAAGCAGAAGGCGGATTTATTTGGGCATGCAAAAATTATGACGGAGATGTCATGTCAGATATGGTATCCTCTGCATTCGGTTCCCTTGCTATGATGACCTCGGTACTGGTTTCTCCAAGCGGTGTATATGAGTATGAAGCGGCACATGGCACGGTACAGAGACATTATTATAAGCATCTTGCAGGAGAAGAGACCTCCACTAATTCCGTAGCAACCATTTTCGCATGGACGGGTGCACTTAGGAAGCGTGGAGAGTTAGATGATAATAAAGAGCTTATGGCTTTTGCTGATAAACTGGAAAAAGCCACTCTTACGACAATTGAAAACGGTAAGATGACCAAGGACTTGGCGCTGATTACTTCTCTTGAAAATGTAACGGGGTTAAGCAGTGAGAACTTTATAAAAGCAATCAGGGAAACTTTAGAAGCGATGTAAGATACATAAAGGCGGAGGAATCTATTTCCATAATGGAATAAGTTCCTCCGTTTTAGATTGTAGATAGGATTTTTACTGCGCAAGCATTTCCCATTCTTCATAGAGAGCTGTTAATTTGGTTTTGATTTTCTCTTGCTTTTTAGTGATCTCCTGAAGTTTTTCCACATTAGTTGCAATATTGGGATGATTAATTTCTTCCTCCAGCTTGGCTTTTTGGTCTTCCAACTTTGAGATTTCCGATTCACATTTAAATAAATCATTTTCTTTTTTTCTCTGCCTTGCCTGTTCTTCCTTTTGTTGTTTCCAGTCATTCTTGCTCTCTGATTCTTTACCGGAAGATATCTCGGTTATATCCGGGGACAGCAGGGAAGAGAGGGTATCTTTCTTTTCCAGATAATAATCATAATTACCGATATAATTAATAAAAGTCCTTGAAGTCAACTCCAAAATCCGGGAAGCTGTCCTGTTGATGAAATAACGGTCATGGGACACATATAGTACTGTGCCTTCATAATGATTCAAAGCATCCTCTAGTATTTCCTTAGACATAATATCCAAATGATTGGTGGGCTCATCTAAGATTAGAAAATTGGAATTACCCAGCATTTGCTTTGCCAGACTGACTCTTCCCTTTTCTCCGCCGCTTAAATCACAGATTCTTTTAAACACATCATCACCGGTAAAGAGAAAGGCGGCCAAGACATTTCGGATTTCCGTATTGGTTAAATAGGGATAATCATCAGAAATCTCGTCAAATATTTGTTTGTCTGAATGTAATACATGATGCTCCTGATCATAATAACCTATTTCCACATTAGAGCCTAATTTAAAAGTACCGGAATCGGCGGGAAGCAGTCCGTTTAATATTTTAAGTAAGGTGGTCTTGCCCGTGCCGTTATCCCCGATGATGGCAACATGCTCCCCACGTTTTATTTCAAAGCTAATATCAGAAAAAAGCAGCTGGTTTCCAAAGGATTTAGATAATCCTTCCACAGTCAATACATCATTACCGCTTATAAGGCGGGGGGTTAATGTCAAATGCATATCCGTACTTGCCTGCATAGGCTTATCAATCACTTCAATTTTACTTAGAAGCTTCTCTCTGCTTTCTGCTCTCTTTATGGATTTTTCCCGATTAAAAGAGCGTAACTTTTCAATAACCTCTTCATGGTGTTTGATTTCCTGTTGCCTATTGAGATAGGAATTCCATTCGGCTATACGAAGCATTTCTTTTTTCTTTGCATAATCAGAGTAATTTCCCGTAAAGGTAGTGGCTTTACTCCGATCAATTTCTATTATTTTTCCCGCTATGCGGTCTAAAAAGAAACGGTCATGAGAAACAATCAGTACGGCACCTTTATAATTAAGCAAATAGGTTTCCAGCCATGCGATGGATTGCATATCCAAGTGGTTTGTGGGCTCATCTAAGAGAATTAAATCAGGGGAACGTAGTAAAAGCTTACCCAGAGAAACACGGGTTTTCTGACCGCCGGAAAGTGTGTCGGTAGATTTTGTAAATTCATCTTCGGTAAATCCCAAGCCCTTTAATACCCCTACAATCTCGCTTTTATAGGTATAACCGCCCCTAGTTTCAAATTGATGTGTTAAATAGCTGTATTTTTCCATCAGAAGGGATAGGGATTTTTCATCGGTATTCTTCATGGATTTTTCGGTTTCACGTATTTGCTGTTCTAATTCTATCAAATCATTTTTAACATATATTAGCTCCTCATATATGGTTTTAGAGCTGTCTAAGTTTGCATTCTGCGCAAGATATCCAAGTGTTTTACCCTTTGACAGAACCACTTTTCCATCATCGGGTGCCATTTCACCTACGATAATGCGCAGTAAAGTAGTTTTACCTGCTCCGTTAATGCCTACAATGGCTGCCTTTTCAAAATCTTCTAAGTGAAAGGACACATCGGATAGTATACTATTTTCTAAAAATGCTTTATTTATATTCTGACAGGATATTATCATAAGGTAACTCCTTAACTCCATTTTAGCTTTCTACATACCTGAGATTAGTTTACAGGCGATAATTGGAGATGTCAATTCCTTCATTGACATTTTTTTAACATTTCTATATAATGAGAATAAGTATCTTAACAGGTTTTATTACTTGTTAACAGGGAGGTAAGTAGGTTGGAAGAAAAGGGAATTTCTCAGGCTGTGATAGGGCGTCTGCCCCGTTATTTTAGATATTTGGGAGAATTAAGGGACGATGGCGTTGAAAGGATTTCCTCTCAGGAGCTTTCTGAACTCATGAGTGTAACCGCATCACAGATTAGACAGGATTTTAATAATTTTGGCGGTTTTGGACAGCAGGGATATGGCTATAATGTAGAATTTTTGTATAAAGAGATAGGAAAAATACTAGGGTTAGACAAAACACATCATTTAGTCATTATTGGTGCCGGTAATTTAGGTCAGGCCTTGGGAAATTATATAAACTTTGAAAAAAGAGGCTTTATATTAAAAGGTATTTTTGATAAAAATCCCCAATTGCATGGTAAAAAGGTACGTGAGATTGAAGTTCAGCCCATGGAAATGGTTGAAGAATTTGTAAGGGAGAACAATATCGACATAGCGGTGCTTACCATTCCTAAAACAAGTGCGGTTGAGGTTGCAGAGGTATTGGCGGCAAATGGGATTAAGGCAATCTGGAACTTTGCTCATGTAGACTTAAATGTACCCAAAGGCATTCAGGTAGAAAATGTACATTTGTCTGACAGCTTGATGAAGTTATCCTATAATCTGGAACGATACAATATAACACAGAATGGATAGGAATTTCTAAACATATGGCGGTTGAAGCGGTATAGGAGGGTTGTATGGGTCGTAAGGAAGAGGTATATGAACCGGCACTGAAAGGTAAAAAGATTCCCATACTGACACTGGACCATAAATGGCATTTGCTCTTCAGCAGTGCCGACACTACTACAGCAATCTTAAAGCTGGAGGAGCAGGTTAATGCTCTTTTAATGAAGCAGGGAAAAGCAAATACACAATCAAAAGAAATAAAGCGTTTGAAGAAAAAGCTTATGGATGAAATTGTTCCCTTAGTAGGAGAATTGCCGGAAGAAGGGGATGTCCATCTGGAAAATAGAATAGAAGATAATAAAAGATTAATTAACGACTGTAACGAAAAGCTAGAGGCATACAAGGATGAATTACTTTCACTTCCAAGGGAAATAGATCAGGCAAATTTTGAACTGATGATTGCAACCATGGATGCCTGTTATGAAAAGCTCAAAGAAAATACCGCAGAAATAGAAGAAATCGGAAGATGGATTAAACAAATTCGGATTGAACTGAAGAAAAAGATTATCCGTAAGCAGGAAAAGGAACAAATGAATCACGAATTGTATTCCTATATGCATGCAATATTCGGAGCTGAAGTAATTGATCTATTTGATATGAAATATAACCCCGAGGAGAAACGTCCGAAAGCCCCATCTAAAAAGAAAGAGAAGCCGGTCGATTCTAAAGATGCACAAAATGCAGAATAGTCGGCGGAAATTGCATAATTTGGGACTGTTGGTATACAACAGTCCTTTATTGTGGTAAAATTTTGATTATTATTTTCGTAAGGGAGTGCAATTAATGGATTATTTGGTAACAGGGAAAGAGATGAAAGCATATGATACTTATACCATAGAGCATATTGGGATTGATGCACTGGTCTTAATGGAGCGTGCGGCTCTTAAAATTACAGAATGCGTGGATAGACTTTTAAAGGACAAAAGCGGGAAGGTACTATGTATATGCGGCATGGGCAATAACGGTGGGGACGGACTTTGTGTGGCAAGGCTGCTTACGGACAGAGGGATAGAAACAGAAGTTGTGCTGGTGGGAGACAGGAAGAACGGGAGCCGTGAAGTACAGGTACAGTTATCTATTTTAGAGAAATATGGCATAGTTTTTCATTCTGAAATACCAAAAGGAGAGTATGCTATTTTGGTGGATGCCCTCTTTGGGATAGGTTTGTCACGGAATGTAACAGGCATATATGAACAAGCAATCCATTCCATGAATGAAAAAAAGGCCTTACGCATTTCTGTTGATATTCCTTCAGGAATCGATGCGGATACAGGCAGGGTATTCGGCGTTGCAGTACGGGCAGACGAGACAGTAACCCTTGCATTTGAAAAGAGAGGGCTCTATTTATACCCGGGATCACTTTATGCAGGTAAAATAAGCTTGGCGGATATTGGAATCACAAAAAGAAGCTTTCAGGAAAACACACCGATTATGTATACTTTAAAAGAAGCGCCCGGAAATGTATTTCCCAAAAGACGTCCCGATGGAAATAAAGGTACCTTCGGTAAGCTCTTATTGGTTGCGGGCAGTGAAGAAATGGCGGGAGCGGCGATTTTATCGGGTAGCAGTGCTTTTACGGCAGGTGCCGGTATGGTAAAGTTGGTTGTACCAGAAAAAATAAGATCCATAATACAGGATAGGCTGCCGGAATCCATGATACAAATTTATAACAGCTCCGAAAAGCTGATTATGGAGGAAGAGGAAGCATTCCTTGAAAATTTAAATTGGGCGGATGCAGTAGCCATAGGTCCGGGACTTTCTGTATGTGAAAGCGGAAGACGATTTCTTTTTCTCACAATCAAAGAAAGTAAAAAGCCCCTAATTATAGATGCCGATGGCATCAATTTGCTGGCGGCTGATGAAAAGCTGAGGAAGCTACTGGAAGAACGAAGTAAATTTGGAAACAATGTAATCATAACCCCTCATATGGGAGAACTGGCAAGGCTGCTAAGAAAATCCGTGAAGGAAGTGGTAGAGGACGAAACAGAAAGTGCACTTAAGGCCGCAGAAGACCTGGGGTGTATTGTTGTTGCAAAAAGTGCAAGAACCCATGTATGCAAAACCGGCAGTAAGATTTTTCTGAATACGGCCGGCAATGATAAAATGGCCACAGCCGGAAGTGGAGATGTATTAACCGGCATAATCGGGGCATTTGCAGCACAGGGCCAAGAGCCCTTACAGGCGGCTGTTAAAGGCGTATATTTACATGCCTGTGCGGGAGATGCGGCGGGTAAACTGGCCGGCAATGCGGGTATTAAGGCTTCGGATATTATGGAAGGACTTAAACTGTTATAAAAAGGAGACGGCTTTCATGAATATGGATCAGTATGCAAGAGGATATGCACTGGTAAACTTAGATCATATAGTATCGAATTTAAAAAGTATCAAGGCCCATATAAAGAAGGACACACGGATAATAGGGGTGATTAAAACAGATGGATATGGTCATGGAAGTGTACCCATTGCTAAAGCACTGGAAAAATTAGATTTTATATATGGGTTTGGAGTGGCAACTGCGGAGGAAGCCTTTGAACTGAAAGAGAATGGGATTAAATTACCTATATTGGTATTGGGATATACATTTCCCTATAGCTTCGCCAGAATGGTGGAACAGGATATCAGGCCCACGGTTTTTGAATATGATATGGTTCAGAAGCTGGGTAAGGAAGCCTGTCTTCAAAATAAAAAGGTGAAGGTACATATTAAGGTAGATACCGGTATGGGCAGAATCGGAATCATGCCTGATGAGGATGGGTTTGATTTTGTAAATAAAACAGCAAAGACGGAGGGTATAGAAGTTGAGGGTATTTTCACTCATTTTGCAAAAGCCGATGAAAAGGATAAATCAGGAGCTCTAAGGCAGCTTGCTCTATTTACAGAATTTGTAACTAAAATAGAAGAAAAGCTTCACCTTACGGGATTGATAAAAAATTGTTCTAACAGTGCGGGTATTCTGGAAATTCCGAATGCTGATATGGATGCGGTCAGAGCGGGTATTATTATATATGGTTTATCCCCTTCTTCTCAGGTGGATATAAAAAGAATTTCACTTAAGCCTGCTCTTTCTCTATATAGTACTGTAATCCATGTAAAATGGATGCCCGAGGGGTGTCCTATCAGTTATGGAGGAACCTATATAACAAAGAAAAAGACCTGTATCGCTACCATTCCTTTGGGGTATGGAGACGGTTATCCCAGAAGCCTTTCGGGAAAGGGCTGGGTATTGATACGCGGTTGTAAGGCACCCATTTTGGGGCGTGTTTGTATGGACCAGTTTATGGTGGACGTAACGGATATCCCGGGAGTCTCTAGGGGAGATAAGGTAACCTTAATAGGCAGAGACGGCATGGAAGAGATTCTGGCTGATGAGCTTGGGGAGATTTCAGGACGATTTAATTATGAGTTAATTTGTGATTTGGGTAAACGGGTTCCAAGAGTATATATCGGCGGATGAGGATTGAAAAATTTGAATACCTTCAGATAAACTGGCAATACTACTACCAGATTTAGAAGAAGGGATGCGTGTTATGAAGCGAGGAGACATATACTATGCAGATTTAAGACCGGTAATCGGTTCCGAACAGGGAGGCATCAGACCGGTTCTGATTGTACAAAATGATGTAGGAAATAAGCATAGCCCAACTGTAATTTGTGCGGCGATTACTTCCAAAATGAATAAGGCAAAGCTGCCCACACATATTGAATTATCCACCCTATACTATGACATGGATAAGGATTCTGTTATTTTGCTGGAGCAGCTTCGAACAATAGATAAAAAACGTTTAAAAGACAAAGTATGCCATCTGGATGCGCAGATTATGAAAAAGGTAAATAGTGCCCTGATGATTAGTCTTGAACTGAATACATAGCAGAAAGGCCAACCTTGACGAATAGGGCTGGAAATGGTATATTTTAGTTCACGATAAATGATAAAAAGAGAAAAGAATTACGGGAAAAATCAAAGGAGAAAAGTATGGCAGGACATTCTAAATTTGCAAACATCAAGCATAAAAAGGAAAAGAATGATGCGGCAAAGGGCAAGATATTCACCATTCTCGGCAGGGAAATAGCTGTTGCGGTAAAGGAAGGCGGTTCGGACCCGGCCAATAATTACAAGCTTGCTCAGGTGATTGCAAAAGCAAAGTCTAATAATATGCCCAATGATACCATAGAAAGAGGAATCAAAAAGGCAGCCGGAGATATTGGAAATGTTAATTATGAATATATTACATATGAGGGCTATGGCCCTAACGGCATTGCTATCATTGTTGATACCTTGACAGACAATAAAAACCGCACTGCTGCAAATGTAAGAAGTGCTTTTACCAAGGGACAAGGAAACATAGGTACACCCGGCTGCGTATCTTTTATGTTTGATAAAAAAGGACAAATTATTATAGATAAGGAAGAATATGAGACCAATGCAGATGATTTGATGCTGCAGGTGCTGGATGCGGGTGCTGAGGACTTTTCTGAGGAAGAGGAAAGCTATGAAGTGATTACCGACCCTGATTCATTTGAGGAGGTAAAGAAAGCATTAGAAGAGAGTAATATCCCTATGATGAGTGCAGAGATCACCATGATTCCACAAAATTATCTGGAACTGACGGATGAGACTGCCATTAAGAATTTACAGCGTACACTTGATCTTCTCGAAGGGGATGATGATGTGCAGGCTGTATATCATAATTGGGAAGAATAATTTGAGGGGAAGAATTTGGGCGCTTTTATTGATAGATGTTTTTACAAGGAAAAAGTAATGTTTATATACTAATTCCAGAGATTGAAGTAACTTTTTATTCGAAGTAGAGGAGACCGAAGGGTAAGTATTTATGAAGAAAGAGACAATTTGTGTGCAGGCAGGCTGGCAGCCTAAGAAGGGAGAACCAAGAGTTCTTCCCATCTACCAGTCTACTACCTTTAAATATGAAACATCAGAGCAGATGGGTAAACTGTTTGATTTAGAAGAAAGCGGCTATTTTTATACCAGATTACAGAACCCGACAAATGATTTTGTGGCAGCTAAAATATGTGAGCTGGAGGGTGGAGCAGCAGCTATGCTCACAAGCTCCGGTCAGGCTGCAAATTATTATGCCATTTTTAATATCTGCGAGGCGGGAGACCATATTGTATTATCATCTACGATATATGGTGGTACATTTAATTTGATTACGGTTACCATGAAAAAAATGGGAATCGAATGTACTGTAGTAGATCCGGATTTACCTTATGAGGAACTTAAAAAAGTATTTCAAAGCAATACAAAATGTGTATTGGCTGAAACAATTGCCAATCCGGCACTGGTTGTACTGGATATAGAAAAATTCGCTCGTTTGGCGCATGAGCATCAGGTTCCTTTAATTGTGGACAATACCTTTGCTACTCCGATTAACTGCAATCCCTTTCAGTGGGGTGCGGATATTGTGACACATTCCACTACAAAGTATATGGATGGGCATGCTATGACTGTGGGTGGTGCCATTGTGGATTCGGGCAATTTTGATTGGACGAAGTATCCTGATAAATATCCGGGTCTATGTAGTCCGGACGAGTCC
Source organism: uncultured Clostridium sp. (assembly GCA_964544135.1). Classification (GTDB taxonomy): domain Bacteria; phylum Bacillota; class Clostridia; order Lachnospirales; family Lachnospiraceae; genus Acetatifactor. The sequence goes on from CAZJAS010000001.1 coordinate 81,388, forward strand.
TATCATGGAGTGACATATACAGAGAGATTTGGCAAAGGCGCATATATAACAAAAGCAACCGTGCAGCTTATGCGTGATTTAGGATCTATTCAGGCACCGCAGAACGCTTTTTTAATCAATGTAGGCTTAGAAACATTGCCCCTCAGGATGGAGAGACATTGCGCAAATGCGCAGGCTGTTGCAGAATATTTAGAAAGACATGATAAGGTAGCCTGGGTTAATTATCCCGGTCTAAAGAGTAATAAATATCATACACTTGCAGAGAAGTATATGCCAAAAGGCACATGCGGTGTCATCAGCTTTGGTTTAAAAGACGGAAGAGAAGCGGCCGCATCATTAATGGATCAGCTTAAGCTGGCGGCTATCGTAACACATGTGGCGGATGCCAGGACATGTGTGCTTCATCCTGCCAGCCATACCCACAGGCAGATGTCGGATGAACAGCTTATTGAAGCAGGAGTTGCTCCCGATTTAATTCGTTTTTCCGTGGGAATCGAGCATGTGGAAGATATTATTTCTGATTTGGAGCAGGCGCTTGCCTGTATTTGATAACTTACAAAGCAATTCTTTAGGAGGTTATGGATGGACAGACTGGCAATCGTAGTTCCCTGTTACAATGAAGAAGAAATGCTGCATATGGCGGCAGATGCTTTAAGGGAAGTATTGGACCAACTTATAATTAAACAAAAAATAGCCGAGGACAGTTTTATCTTATTTGTAAATGACGGCAGTAAAGATAAAACATGGGAACTGATTGAAAAAGAGCATGCCGCTCATCCGATACAGGTACGTGGTGTCAAGCTGGCCAGAAATGTGGGGCATCAGTTCGCACTGACTGCAGGGCTTATCACAGCAAAGGATATGAGTGATATTATGATATCCATTGATGCCGATTTGCAGGATGATGTTTCGGTTATTGAGGAAATGGTGGATAAATATCATGATGGAAATGATATTGTTTACGGTGTGAGAAGTGACAGAAGATCGGATTCTTTTTTCAAGCGTTTTACAGCCCAGAGCTTTTATAAAATGATGTCAACCATGGGTGTTGAAACCATCTATAACCATGCTGATTTTAGGCTGATGAGTAAGAGGGCAGTAGAGCAGTTTTCACAATATACGGAAACCAATTTGTTTTTACGGGGTATGATTCCCCTGATTGGATATCAGACAGACAGCGTGTATTATGAACGTAAGGAGCGCGTGGCAGGAGAATCAAAATATCCTCTGAAAAAGATGATTGCACTTGCTTTTACCGGCATCACATCCTTTTCCATTAAGCCAATTAGTCTGATTACCGGATTGGGAGTGTTAATTATTATCGGTTGCATATTCGCAGCAATTTATGCACTTGTTTCTTATTTTACGGGAAATGTAGTTCCGGGATGGACATCCCTGATACTTTCAATTTGGTTTATCGGTGGTGTACAGCTTCTGGCAGTCGGAATGATCGGACAATATATCGGGAAAATTTATATAGAAGTAAAACATCGACCAAGATATAATATTGAAAAGAAGCTATAAGGATAATGTCAAAAAGATAAAAGGAGTCAGAATATGACTTTTAGAAAAAACGGGATTAGTATTTTCTTATGGGCATTTTATGCATTTACCATATGCATGTTCTATCTATGGGTCATGTTTGAGTTTTTGCAAAACAGTCCTATAAAGAATATGTATCTACAAGCCGGTATTGTATGCTTTGGTTTTTTACTGATGGCTGGACTGTTTTTGTTATGCAGACTTTTTTATAAGCGCACTGCGGTACATAAGGAAATGAGAAAACAAACCTTTTCAGCTATCCTATGGGAAGCATTCTTGGCTGTTCTGTTTTTGGGAACCGGGTTATTTCTCCGTATTTATTTTATGGCAAACGGCGGGGAGGAAGCCGCCTACTTTGAAACGGCAAGGGTAACGGGAGAAGGGCTTATTCCTCTTGCCCATGGTGCACAATTTATATATGTGGTTTTACTTCGAGGATTTTTCTACTTAATCGGAAATTATTATAGTGCGGGCATCCTATTGCAGATATTCCTACAAATAATCCTTGCGATTATTTGGTATTTTGCAGCCAAAAGAATTTGGGGCAGAATGGTTTCCATGATTTTACTTGCAGGCATTATGCTTTTTCCTTTCAGCATAACGGAGAGTATTTACTATTCACCGAAGATGCTCTATCTTATTTTATATGGTTTGGTTTTTTTAATGATAGGACGGTTCTTAACAAATCATCATAAAAACATTTCCCTAAAATGGTATTCATGGTTACATACCATCATCATGGGGATGGGAATCGGAATATTAACCTATTTGGATATTACGGGGCTGACACTGTTAATCCCGGTAATATTTCTATGCTTGGTGAAAAGGGCAGAGGGTGATAATCGGTCATCGGGAAAGGTGGCGGGGCAGGTTTTCCTTCAGCTTTTACTTGCAGTCGCAGGATGTTTTCTTACAGTATTTGTATTTATGTATGTGGATGCAAAGCTATGCGGTTCTACGGTAGATAAGATATTTTTAACCTATTGCACATTATTTGCACCCAAGGGTCAGGTGGATGTCCTGGAACTCTTTTTAGCATTGACATCAATTGAAAAATATTTACTTCTGTTAATAGTGTTTATGTTTTTATTTGGCATTCCTGCTTTCTTTACGAAGAAAAAGGAAGAAATACAGATGCTGTCTTTTCTGTGGATGCTTGGAATTTCAGTAATCTATGCAGGAAATTTTAATGCGAGGGGAATGAATAGCGAATACTTGCTTTTTATGTCGGTACTGCTGTTACTGGGAACCGGTATACAGGCTATGTTCTTAGGAGATGGCATAAAGCAGGAAAAAACAGAAATGAGCTTAGTCAATACCGAAATGATGAAAGAGGCAGAAATCAACAAGGCAGCAATCAGCGAAGCAGTAGTCAGTAAGGCAGTAGTCAGTAAAGCAGTAGTGAGCAATTCGGTCATAAACAAGGCAGAGATAAATAAGAAAATAAAAGAAGAAAGGGAGCCTAAGGTGGAAACAGAAATAAAGCAAACTATAAAATACATAGAAAATCCCCTTCCCCTTCCCAAAAAGCATGTAAAGAAGAAAATGGATTACCATAGAGAAGTAACCTCCGATCAGATGCATTATGATATAGAGGTATCGGAAGCGGATGATTATGATTTATAAATAAATGTATTTAGTATGAAATAAAAAGTTTGGAACACAATATTAAGGAACCGTTTGCGGTTCCTTATTTTATTGCGAATTACTAATTTGGTGAAATGACCGGAGGAAAGAAGATGCAGGATAATAATAAAGACAATAAAGAAGAAAAACGGGAAGAAGAAAAACAAAGAGACGAGCGAATTGAACAGACAGGACAAGTAACACTTGATAAAAACAAAGAAAAGCAAAATATACATTTGCTTACCATTATCGGTGAGGTTGAAGGACATGATAATTTAAACGGTTCTGCAAAAACAACAAAATATGAACATATCTTGCCCCAGCTTGCAGCCATTGAAGACAGAGAAGAAATAATGGGTGTATTAGTGCTAATTAATACGGTAGGAGGCGATGTGGAGGCAGGACTTGCCATTGCAGAAATGCTTTCCTCCTTATCAAAGCCAACGGTTTCTCTTGTGCTGGGAGGAAGCCATTCAATTGGCGTTCCGATTGCGGTCAGTACGGATTATTCCTTTATTGTACCAACGGGGACTATGGTGATTCATCCGGTGCGGCTTAACGGAATGGTAATAGGCGTACCTCAAACCTTTGATTATTTTAAGAAAATACAGGACAGAATAACCGGATTTGTATGTGAACATTGCAAAATCGGTAAAAGTCGGTTCGAGGAATTAATGATGGAAACCGGTATTTTAACAAAGGATGTAGGAACCATTCTTGTAGGGCAGGAGACGGTGAAAGAGGGTCTTATTAATGAGGTGGGCGGTATTAAAGAAGCAGTTGCTAAGCTGCATACCATGATAAAAGCAAAAAAAGAGGAACAGAAAAACTAAATTGTATACATGATGACAATCCTATTGAAAAATGTTATAATGGCTAAGGTTGTCCTAGTCTTCCGTAAAGCAATTATGGATAAAGTACAGCCATATTAAGTAGGAGTATGATAGGCATGGCATCTAAACAAGGCAGTAAAAGACCGGTTTCAAGGGGAAGTGGTTCCTATAAAGGAAAAAATAAAAAAAGTATCAAAAATACAGAACAGGAAAATGCTCTTTTACATGAAGTTATACTAATTCTTTTATTCGCAGCAGCAATTATCTTGTTTTTATGTAATTTTGGCGTAATCGGCACGGTTGGTGATGCTATCAGCGGTGTTTTGTTTGGGTTATTCGGATATTTGGCTTATGGCTTTTCCATATTGGCATTTTTAGCATTTGCATTTTGGTCTGCCAATGCAGGCAGCCCCTCGGCAATAAGAAAAATTGTAGCAGGGTGTATCTTATTTTTAATGATCGGTATTATTTTTGAAATGATCTGGGGCAATGCCCTTGTAATGGAAAAATATAATCTTGTGAAAATGTATCAATTTTGCAGCACCAACGAAAAAGGCGGCGGCGTAATTGCCGGTAGCATTGTTTATGCCTTGCATCATTTTGTGGATACACTGGGAACGGTACTGATTGTAGTGATTTCATCCATAATAAGCCTTGTTCTTTTGACGGAGCGTTCCTTGGTAGACAGTATGAAAAACGGCGGCAGAAGAGTGGCAGCACTTTCTAAGGACGACAGAATCAGATTACGTTCTTCGGATATGGAAGAAGAGCGCTTACATAAGGAAGAAATTCGGGCAAAGCGTGTAGAACAAAAGAGACTGAGGGCGGAGGAAAAAGAAAATGTAAAGATCCTTCGTATGGATAAAAAGGTGACAGGTGTTATGGCCAATACTTCCATTACCCAAATAACGGATAAAAAAGACAGGGATGATATCCACGAGATTACTTTAAATGATATTGAAGATAATAAAGATATGAATTGGAATGCAGATTTAAGCTTAGAAGAGTCCGCTATAAACAAAATCAGAATTCGGGGTATGTCGCAGACGGAGGAAGTATCCGATGATCATAACAAAGATGAATGGCCTGAAATGTCTGAGATAGAAGGAAGGGCCAAAAAGCCTTCTGCAAAGCTTTCTGCAGAGCAAAGTAAAAAGGTTGGGAACGGACAAATCGTGGAGGATATCCGAAATACAGAAAAGAAACTTCCCAGAAAATACATATTTCCACCTCTCTCCCGCTTAAAGAAAGGAAAAAGCGGCGGCGGAGATTCGGCTAGAGAACTAAAAGAAACAGCCTTTCGATTACAACAGACCTTGCAGACCTTTGGGGTAAAGGTTACCATTACAGACATTAGTCAGGGACCTGCAGTAACCAGATATGAGCTGCAGCCCGAACAGGGTGTTAAGGTGAGCAAAATAGTAGGTCTGGCAGATGATATCAAGCTGAATCTTGCGGCAACAGATATCCGTATAGAAGCACCTATTCCCGGCAAGGCTGCAATCGGTATTGAAGTACCCAATAAGGAAAATACCACCGTTGCACTCCGTGATCTCTTTGAATCCAAAGAATTTAAGGAATTTCCCTCCAACCTTACCTTTTCGGTAGGTAAGGATATTGCGGGTAAGGTAGTGGTAGCGGATATTGCAAAGATGCCCCATATGCTTATTGCGGGTGCCACCGGCTCGGGTAAATCTGTTTGCATTAATACATTGATTATGAGTATTTTATATAAAGCACATCCTGAGGATGTAAAGCTTATCATGATAGACCCCAAGGTGGTGGAATTAAGTGTTTACAATGGCATTCCCCATCTTCTTATTCCGGTTGTTACCGATCCGAAGAAGGCGGCGGCAGCATTGCACTGGGGTGTTTCCGAAATGGAAGACCGTTATAAGAAATTTGCGGAATTAAATGTCAGGGATTTAAAGGGTTATAATCATAAAGCAGAAAGCCTGCAGCAAAAGGGCGGGGAGAATCCACCTGCCAAGCTGCCCCAGATTGTTATTATTGTGGATGAGCTTGCGGATTTAATGATGGTGGCACCGGGAGAGGTGGAGGAATCCATCTGCCGTTTGGCGCAGCTTGCCAGAGCCGCCGGTATTCATCTTATTATTGCAACGCAGCGTCCTTCGGTGGATGTTATAACCGGACTTATAAAGGCAAATATGCCAAGTCGTGTTGCGTTTAGTGTATCCAGCGGTGTGGATTCCAGAACTATTTTAGATATGAACGGTGCGGAAAAGCTTCTGGGAAAAGGCGATATGCTTTTTTATCCCCAAGGATATGCCAAGCCCATCCGTGTACAGGGTGCTTTCGTATCCGATAAAGAAGTATCGGATGTTGTTGATTTCTTAAAGAATCAGGCAATCGGCAATGTATATGCGGAGGATGTGGAAGAAAAAATCAAGAAAATGGGAAGCACAGGTGCTGCTGGTTCTATCGGTGGAGACAGTGCAAATCCCAGGGATGAGTATTTTGTGGATGCAGGTCGTTTTATTATTGACAAGGACAAAGCGTCCATAGGTATGTTCCAAAGGGTATTTAAAATAGGTTTTAACCGTGCAGCTCGTATTATGGACCAACTGTATGAATGTGGAGTAGTGGGGGAGGAAGAAGGAACCAAACCCAGAAAAGTGCTTATGAGCATGGAGCAATTCGAACAGTTACTGGAGGAATTATAATTTATGAAAACAGATATTCAAATTTCACAGGAAGCGATTATGGAGCCTATTATAAAGGTGGCGGAGAAAATCGGAATTGCAGCCGACGAGTTGGAGCTTTATGGAAAATACAAGGCTAAAATATCAGATGAGTATATGGAGAGGATTGAAAATAATCCGGATGGTAAGCTGATTTTGGTGACAGCCATTAACCCTACACCCGCAGGAGAGGGCAAAACTACCGTAAGCGTGGGATTGGGTGAAGCCTTTGGGAAACTCCGTAAAAAAGCCATTATAGCCATCAGAGAGCCCTCCTTGGGACCTTGCTTTGGTATTAAGGGAGGTGCGGCAGGAGGCGGATATGCACAGGTTGTACCTATGGAAGATTTGAATCTTCATTTCACAGGAGATTTCCATGCAATTACTTCGGCAAATAATCTCTTGGCGGCTCTTTTGGATAATCATATTATGCAGGGGAATGAACTTGGGATTGATACCAGGCAAATCGTTTGGAAGCGTTGTATGGATATGAACGACCGTGTTTTAAGAAATATTGTAGTGGGACTGGGTAATAAAACAGACGGATTTGTGCGTGAAGATCATTTTGTAATAACGGTTGCATCAGAAATTATGGCAGTTTTATGCTTGTCCGCTGATAGGAAGGATTTAAAGCATCGGCTTTCTAAAATGGTAATTGCATATGATTATGAAGGGCAGCCTGTAACGGCCGGTCAGCTAAACGCTGTGGGTGCAATGGCAGCACTGTTAAAGGATGCCATAAAGCCGAATCTCATTCAGACACTGGAGCATACGCCTGCTCTTGTACATGGCGGCCCCTTTGCCAATATAGCACATGGGTGTAATTCGGTCAGGGCTACAAAAGCCGCGCTTAAAATGGCTGATTATGTCATTACGGAGGCCGGCTTCGGTGCCGACCTGGGTGCTGAAAAATTCTTTGATATTAAATGCAGGATTGCAGGCATTAAACCTGACGCGGTAGTATTGGTGGCAACTGTCCGAGCATTGAAATACAATGGCGGCATTAAAAAATCCGATTTAAATGAAGAAAACCTGGAGGCATTAGAAAAGGGGATTGTAAATCTGGAGAAGCATATCGAAAATTTGCAATATTATGGTGTACCGGTAGTAGTTACCCTAAATTCTTTTGTATCGGATACAGAAAAAGAAGTGGAATTTGTAAAGAAATTCTGTGAAGAAAGAGGATGTGAGTTTGCGGTTTCCCGAGTATGGGAAAAGGGCGGCGAAGGCGGTGTGGCTCTTGCCGAAAAACTGTTAACAACCTTGAAAAAGAAGGAAAGCCATTTTAAGCTCTTATATGATGATACTCTCTCCCTCAATGATAAAATTGAAACGGTTGCCAAAAAAATATATGGTGCCGGGAGTATCAAATATACACCGGCAGCCGCAAAGCAAATAGAAAAGCTTGAGGAATTAGGCTATGGCAATTTACCCGTTTGCATGGCTAAAAATCAGTATTCTTTGTCGGATGACCCTGCCAAGCTTGGCAGGCCGGATGGCTTTGAGTTGAATATTAGAGAGGTTTATGTATCAGCGGGTGCCGGGTTTGTAGTGGTATTAACCGGTGCGGTGGTAACAATGCCGGGGCTTTCAAAGGTACCGGCCGCTTATGGGATAGATGTAAATGAAAACGGAGTCATTACAGGGTTATTTTAAAACATTCAATCGGAGGAAATAGAGTTGCGGATTATTGACGGAAAAGCAATATCAACACAGATTAAAGAAGAGGTAAAGGATAAAGTAAGCAAATTAAAAGAGGAGGGCCGGGAAATAACCCTTGCGGTTATTCAAGTTGGCGAAGATCCTGCCTCTACGGTATATGTAGGCAATAAGAAAAAGGCTTGTGAGTATGTGGGAATTAAATCCCTTGCCTATGAATTAGAAAAAGAAACTACAGAGACAGAACTTCTGAACCTGATTGGGGACTTAAATCAACGTGAAGATGTAAATGGGATTTTAGTGCAGCTTCCGCTTCCTTCCCATATCAATGAAGATAAAATAATTAGAAGCATTTCACCCCAAAAGGATGTAGACGGATTTCATCCCCAAAGCGTAGGAGCACTTTGTATCGGAGAACCCGGTTTTGTTTCCTGCACTCCGGCAGGAATCATTCAGCTTTTGAAAAGATCGGGTGTTGAAATTGCAGGAAAAGAATGTGTAGTAATCGGAAGAAGTAATATTGTGGGGAAACCTATGGCACTTTTGCTTTTGCGTGAAAACGGTACGGTAACGGTGGCACATTCTAAAACGAAGGATTTGGCATCCGTAACAAAGAGAGCGGATATTTTAGTGGCGGCGGTAGGACAACCCAAGATGATTACAAAGGAATATGTTAAAGAGGGTGCGGTTGTAATTGATGTGGGGATTCACCGCATGGAAAATAAGAAGCTCTGCGGTGATGTGGATTATGAGGATGTTGCACCTATATGCAGTGCCATTACTCCGGTACCCGGCGGCGTGGGACCAATGACGATCGCTATGCTCATGAGTAATTGCTTAGAAGCTGTTTTGATGGAATCATAGTAAAATACAGGAAGGTTAGGAATTTCCTTATGAAGTGTCCAAAATGCGGAACGGAAATAGATGATGGGTATCTTTACTGTGAAAAATGCGGTAAGGAGATTAACATTGTTCCAGACTTTGAACCGGAAATTGAATATAGTATGCGCCAAACGTTTTCAGGTATTGTGGAAGATGTTATTGAGGAATTTCCCCAAGAGCAGACGATAGAAGAAACCGGAAAAGACAAAAACAAAAAGTATAATAAAACTTTGATAACATTCTGCATTGCAGGAGCATTACTTGTAGCATTACTGCTAAGTGTATGGGCTACAAATCAATATCGGTATTATTCGGTGGACTATCAGATTTCAAAGGCAAACGCTTGTGTGGCATCCGGTAATATTGAAAAAGCAATTGATTATTATGAAAGGGCGGCAGAGCTTGACGGTGAGAACATACCCCTTTGGTTTGCTATGGCCGATCTCTATAGCAAGGCTGGGCTTGAAGTTAAATATGTAGAATGTCTCAATACTATCTTAAGCTTTAAATATACGACACAAGAAGAAGTAGAGGCAGCTTATAAAAAGTTAATTACTTATTATAAGAACAAAGAAGATTATGTTTCTATAAATACACTTTTGACCGATACGGAAAATGAGGAAATTAAAACATTATTTCAAAATTATATGGCTGCTCCCCCCGAGTTCAGTTATAAAGAAGGAACCTATGCTGAGGTAGTACCTCTTAAGTTAACGGCCAGTACCCAGGGTACCATTTATTATACCTTGGACGGAACCACTCCCAATGAGAAAAGTGAGGTTTATACAACACCTATTTTTTTAGAAACCGGCAGTTATGTAATCTCAGCTATGTTTGTGAATGAATATGGGATTAAAAGTGAGATTGTGGACAGGTCTTATGTGATTGACGTACTAAAACCCACAGCGCCCGAGGTAGAAACTTATAGTGGGGAGTATATGTCACCTACTATGATTTATGTGATTATACCTCCGGGATGCAATGTGTATTATACGACGGATCAATCAATGCCTACGGACCAATCCACATTATATACGGGCCGGATTCCTATGCCTATCGGAAAAAGTACATTCAAATTTGTTACTTATAATGAAGACGGTGTATCGGGAGATTGCACCACCAGGCAGTTTGAATTAGAATTAGACACGGATTTTACACCTGATATGGCGGTTAGCAATCTGGTGGAGGTTATGTTGGAAATCGGCAAGATACAGGACTATGACGGAACGGTTAACAATGAACTCAATGGGAGGTATTTGTATTACTTCCAGTTTGCGCTGGCAATTCCGGAAGCGGGTGATTTTTATGTAATATCTGAGATCTATGAGGATTCAACCGATGTGCAGAATAAAACAGGAACCACATACGCGGTTAATGTATATACCCAAGAATATTATAGACTGTTAAAGGACGCTTCGGATGAATATGTTCTTGAAGCATTTTAAACGGTTTTTATATATTAAGAATAAAATAAGGCAGTAAGCCAGATGAGGTGCTAAATGTTTAAAATTTTAAAAGCGGAAGAGCTCACAACCAATATTTTACTAATGGAGGTTGAAGCTAAAAGAGTAGCAAAAGCCTGTATGCCCGGTCAATTTGTCATCGTCAGGATGGATGAAGAAGGTGAACGCATTCCCTTGACTATATGTGATTACGACAGGCAAAAAGGGAGCATTACCATTGTATTTCAAATTGTGGGAGCAGAAACAGCAAGAATGGCATCATTAAAGGCGGGTGATTCGTTCCGTGATATAGCAGGACCGTTAGGCTGTGCCTCCGAGCTTGTAAATGAGAGTCCGGAGGAATTAAAAAAGAAAAAAATTCTCTATGTTGCAGGGGGTGTTGGAACCGCGCCCGTGTACCCTCAGGTTAAATGGCTGCATGAGCAAGGGGTTGATGTTGATGTGATTGTGGGTGCTAAAAACAAAGAAATGTTAATTATGGAAAAAGAAATGGAAGCGGTTGCGGGGAATCTATATATCACTACGGATGACGGTTCCTATGGCAGAAGCGGCATGGTTACCCAGACGATACAGGACCTTGTGGCAGAGGGGAATCATTATGATCTCTGTATCGCAATCGGACCTATGATTATGATGAAGTTTGTATGTATCTTAACAAAAGAGCTGGAAATTCCTACAATTGTCAGCATGAACCCTATTATGGTAGATGGTACCGGAATGTGTGGTGCATGCCGTATCAGTGTCGGCGGCAAGGTGAAGTTTGCTTGTGTGGACGGGCCGGAATTCGACGGACATCAGGTTAATTTCAATGAAGCAATGCAGAGACAGCAGATTTACAAAACCGCGGAAGGGCGTGCTTTCCTGAAATACAGGGAAGGAAACACTCATCATGGCGGTTGCGGAATTTGCGGTTAAGACATAAATGATAATTGGAGGAAAAGAAATGGATGTATTGAAAAAAACGCCGGTAAGGGTGCAGGAACCTAAAGTGCGTGCCACGAACTTTACAGAAGTGTGCTTGGGCTATAATAAAGAGGAAGCAATGGAAGAAGCAAGCCGTTGTATCGGCTGTAAAAATGCAAAATGTATCGATGGTTGTCCGGTAGCAATTGATATCCCTAAGTTTATCAAGCATGTAGAGGACGGTGACATTGAGAGTGCTTATGAAGTAATCAGTGAATCCTCTGCATTGCCGGCAGTTTGCGGTAGAGTTTGTCCCCAAGAGAGCCAGTGTGAAGGCAAATGTATCAGGGGAATCAAGGGAGAGCCCGTATCAATCGGTAAGCTGGAACGTTATGTTGCGGACTGGGCCATGGAAAAGGGAATGAAACCCAATAACGCAAAGGGAAAGAAGGGAAAGAAGGTTGCGGTAATCGGTTCAGGGCCTGCAGGGTTGACCTGTGCGGGAGATTTGGCTAAAATGGGATATGAAGTTACCATTTTTGAAGCACTGCATGAACCGGGCGGTGTGCTTGTATATGGAATTCCAGAATTTCGTTTGCCTAAAAAAGATATTGTGGCAAAAGAAATTGATAATATAATATCATTGGGTGTTACTATTGAAACCAATGTAGTGGTGGGTAAATCCGTTACGATTGATGAGTTATTGTCAGAAGAAGGCTTTGAAGCAGTATTTATCGGATCCGGGGCGGGACTACCGAAATTTATGGGAATACCGGGGGAAAATGCAAACGGTGTTTTCTCTGCAAATGAGTACCTGACCAGAAGCAATCTGATGAAAGCGGGGAATGAAAATTCCCATACTCCTATTATGAAGGGCAAAAAGGTAGCTGTTGTGGGCGGCGGTAATGTTGCCATGGATGCAGCCAGGACAGCACTTAGATTAGGAGCTACTGTGCATATTGTGTACAGAAGAAGTGAAGAAGAGCTGCCTGCTCGGGTGGAGGAAGTGCATCATGCCAAGGAAGAAGGTATTATATTCGATTTATTATGTAATCCCGTAGAGATTTTAGAGGATGAAAACGGATGGGTGACCGGCATAAAATGCATTAGAATGGAGCTTGGGGAGCCGGATGATTCCGGAAGGAGAAGACCTGTAGAAATACCGGATTCAGAATTTATTATTGATGTAGATACCGTTATTATGTCTCTGGGAACTTCACCGAATCCTCTTATTTCTTCTACTACAAACGGATTGGATATAGATAAATGGCAATGTATCGTGGCTGAGGAAGAAAACGGAAAAACTTCAAAAAAAGGCGTTTATGCCGGTGGAGATGCCGTTACGGGTGCGGCTACCGTTATCCTTGCAATGGGGGCAGGAAAAGCGGCGGCTAAAGGTATTGATGAATATATACGCAATAAATAATCCGGAGGATGAGGGATGGTAAAACATATTGTATTGTGGAATTTTAATCAGGAGATGTCAGAAAAGGAAAAACTGGAGGCAGGTGCCAAAATAAAGACACTGCTTGAGCCGATCAAGGATATGGTTGAAGGTACCATTGCCATGCGGGTCGTAATAAACAAGATGGAATCCAGTAATCGTGATATTTTGCTGATTGCTGATTTTGAATCCGAAGAGGCTTTAAAAGCGTATCAGTTACATCCGGCACATGTAGCTGCCGGAAAGTATATAGGGACAGTAACTTATAACCGCTCTTGTCTGGATTATGAGGTATAGAGAAACGTATCTGTTTTGGGAGGGATTAGATATGCCATGGTGTCCGAAATGTAAAAATGAATACAAAGAAGGAGTAACAATATGTAATGATTGCGGCCAAGCCTTACTTTTGGAAGAGGAGGGGGAGAATAAAGCCCTTACCTTTGGCTCGAAGGAAGAAATGGAAGAGCTTGCCGGATTTTTAGAGTATAGCCGGATAGAAGGCACAAAGATTTCTTATGATGAAAAAGAAGAAGTATATGAAATTTTTGTTCCTAAAAAAGAAAGTGTACAGGCATCAAAATTATTGTTTGTTTATTTACAGCAGAAACAAAATGAGAGAGCGGAAGAAATAGAAGAAGAAAAAAGTAAAACAGAAAAAACCATTGCTCTCTACGAAAACAGTGCTACAAAGGCGGAAGACAACAAATCCTCAGCTTATACCCTTTTAATTGTTGGAATTGTAGGTATGATTGTGATTGTACTTGGAATAGCAGGCGTACTTCCCATCCATTTAAGCTGCACATCTAAATATATGACCTATGGTATTATGAGTGCTTTATTTATTCTGTTTATTGTGATGGGTATGATATCCATGAAATCTTATCAGATATTTGCTAAAAAAGCAGAATCAGAGTTTACTTTAAAGGAAACCATAGAAAAATGGTGCTTGGAGACTTTAAAGCAGCAAGAATTGGATGCTGAAGTATTTTCTGATGAGGAGACGGTATCGGATGAAGTTAAATACTTTAAGAGGACATCCTTATTAAAAGAAAAAATCGAGAAGCAATTTTTAAATTTAGATGAAGCTTTTTTAGATAATTTTGTGGATGAGATTTATGGTGATATTTTTGAAGATGAGTAGGTAATATGGAAGGTTCCGGAAATATTGGCATAGTCAAGTATATTGGCTATGCCGTTTTTGATTTAGAGAAGAATGTTTTCTTTACTTCAAAAGATACTTTTTTCGAGATAATCACGTTTGGTACGAATGCTGTTATTAGAGCGGATGAAACAATTCTTGGTTGGTGCTCTGAAAAGTTCAATTCTGTTTTAGCACGTGATATCATGGATGGAGATAATCTCTATCAACTTGATACTAAATTACGTTCTTTTGGAAAAAAACTGAGTGGCGAACATATAGGTTATTTGCATATATTTCCGGAAAAGATAGTGGTAAAACCTGAAAATTTTACTTATCGATTATTTATCAGAGATGAAATTAAGGAACTTCGCTTATACAAAGATTACAAAAAATTCGACAATGCCTTTAGCCCTGAAGAAGAAAGAGATGTTTTGGCCATTGCTGCATATGATGGTGAAACAATTGCTGCCATTGCAGGCTCAGATGATTATCTTGGTTCATTATGGCAAATAGGCATAGATACTTCGCCTTCATATAGAAACCGGGGACTTGGTGCGTATCTCGTTAAAGAAATAGCTTCTGAAATTGAAAGACATCAAAAAGTTGCGTATTATAATACATGGAGTCCTAATATTGCATCAACGAAGGTTGCGCTTTCTACTGGTTTTTATCCAACTTGGATGGGATATCCATCCGAAGATATATAACTTCTGAAAAGACTATTAAAAAAATATAAAACTGTGGTCTTCAAAATGAAAACGTGTTAACATAATGGAATGAAAATATCAATTATTTGCGTAGGAAAAATAAAAGAAAAATTTTATAAAGATGCGCTGAATGAGTATTTGAAACGGCTTTCCCGATACTGTAAAACAGAGGTATTGGAAGTCGCAGATGAAAAAACTCCTGATAAAGCATCTCCTTTGGAAGAAGAACAGATAATGAGAAAAGAAGGAGACAGATTGCTTAGCAGGATAAAAGACGATGCATTTGTTATTACATTGGAAATTTCAGGAGAAAAGATGAATTCTACAGCCTTTGCAGATGTAATTCAAAAGGTTGCTATATCAGGAAAAAGCCATATCCAGTTTGTCATAGGCGGTTCTTTGGGACTTCATAAGGATATCAGTAAGAGAGCAAATCTTAAAATCAGTTTTTCAGATATGACATTTCCGCATCAGTTGATGCGGGTAATTTTATGCGAACAGATATATAGAGGATATCGAATTATCCATAATGAACCCTATCATAAGTAAGTGCGAAAAACTGAGATGTTTGGGAAGGCTATATAATGTACTTTAAACCGTCAAGATAGCGGAAGGAAATATTATGAGAAGAGTAAAAATAATCTTATTTTTTGCTGCATACGTATTCTTGCTTACATCATGCAGCAAGAAAGAAATCTCAGATAATGGACTTTATAATGAAGAAATAAATGATTTATATAAAGAATTCTTACAAGGACACATAACGGTAGAAAATCCATTTAATCCAGACTTTCCGATTACTTCTTATATGGAAGAATATTATAAGCAGGAAGAGGAGTGGTCTTTCCCGATAGAAACTCTGGAAAAGAAATTTGTGTTAGTTGATTTAAACGATGATCAAATAGAGGAATTAATATTTAAAATAAGCAGTGGTCCCGATGAAATAGTATATATTCTGGGCAATTTGGACGGGAATTTAAAAGTTTACGATGTTTTTGAAGCCCACACAAAACATATTAGTTTTAATGTATATGAGAATGGCCTTATTAATGTGGGGCAGAATTATAATGGAGATGAAGCGGTATATTATCGATATAGCGAAACAGGTACTCAGATAGAAGTAATTCATTTTATGAGTTCTAAAGAATGGGTAAATCAGAATATAAATGATTCTTACTACGAATTTTATTATATAGATGGAAAAGAGTCTGAGCCGGTTTATTTGGCGGATGAAGAACAGTATAAAGATGTAGTATCTGAATATCAGAAGGAGGAAGCAAGGTGGTATGACCTATCTGATATAGAAAAAGATGATTAAGATATGGAGAGTTTTTTTATTATAAAATAGCAGGAGGAAATTATTATGCATAATAATTTATTTTCTATAGGGCCTTTCATTGTCCGTGGTTATGGTCTTATGATAGCAATCGGTATACTTTCAGCACTTTTTATCAGTGAAGCAAGGGCAAAAAAAAGAAATATGAACTCGGACGCGCTCTATCCCATTGCATTTTTTAGTGTTATATTCGGATTTATAAGCGCTAAATTATTATTTTGTATCGTGGAATGGAAAACCTTTATAGCCGCTCCCCTAGATGCATTGACCGGAAATGGTTTTGTAGTATATGGAGGTATTATCGGCGGTGTAATTGCGGCTTATGTTTACTGTAGGATTAAAAAACTTCAATTTGTGGACTATTTTGATTTGGTATTGCCGGCAGTTGCTCTTGCACAAGGGTTTGGAAGAATCGGATGCTTCTTGGCAGGCTGTTGTTATGGTCGAGAAACAGATTCCATTTTAGGAATTATGTTTACGCATTCTGATTTTGCCCCGAATGGTGTAAAGTTGATTCCCACACAGTTAATATCCAGTATTGGGATGTTCCTGATTGCAGGATTTTTATTTTGGTATGCAAGGAAGGAAAGAAGAAAGGCAAGGGTGGGAGCCCTGTATCTTATTTTATATAGTATCGGCAGATTTTCAGTGGAATTTTTAAGGAATGATTATAGAGGTGAGATAGGTATTTTTTCAACATCACAGTTTATTTCACTGTTTGTGCTGGCGGCTGGCATTGTTTTGTTTGTGGGTAGAAAAAGGAGAGAAGAAAAAGAATGAGTGCATTCGTTACATTTGAGAATGTTAATAAGATTTATAAAACCGGCGAGGTAGAAATACAGGCACTGCATGATGTGAATTTTGAGATAGAAAAAGGAGAATTCTGTGTTATTGTAGGAGCTTCAGGTGCAGGCAAAACCACAATTTTGAATATTTTAGGCGGTATGGACTTTTTAACATCAGGGAAGGTTATTTTAGATGGAGATGAGGTTTCCTCCTATAATAAAAAGCAGCTTACCGCATATAGAAGGTATGATGTAGGATTTGTGTTTCAATTTTATAATTTGGTTCAGAATTTAACAGCCCTGGAAAATGTAGAACTTGCGGCACAGATTTGCAGGGAACCCCTTAATGCGGCAGATGTTCTGGCTGAAGTGGGTCTTCAGAATCGTATGGCAAATTTTCCGGCCCAGCTTTCTGGAGGGGAGCAGCAGCGTGTTGCCATCGCCAGAGCTTTGGCTAAAAATCCCAAGTTGCTATTATGTGATGAGCCGACGGGAGCTCTTGACTACAATACCGGTAAAGCAGTACTGAAGCTATTGCAGGATACTTGTAGGAAAAACGGCCGGACGGTGGTGGTCATTACCCATAATCAAGCATTGACTGCCATGGCTGATAGAATCATTACGGTAAAGAGCGGAACCATAAGGAGCATGGTTAAAAATGAGAATATTGTACCGGTAGAAAATATTGAGTGGTAGGATATTAAGTGTTATATTAAGTGGCAGGACATTAAGTGGTATATTAAGCAGTAGAATATTAGATATTAATTGGTATATATTCAATGGTAGATATGGAAGTAGGTAAAGAATGAAATCCATGATGGTAAAGACAATTTTGAGGGAAATTAAACAGAGTTTCGGCAGATATTTTGCAATCCTTGCGATTGTTGCACTTGGGGTGGGGTTTTTTTCGGGTTTAAAAATAACCAAGGATGTTATGGTTGAATCCGGCAATGATTACCTAAAGCAGGAACAGCTCTATGATTACAGGCTTTTATCTACACTGGGCTATGAGGATGAGGATGTAGAAGCGCTTGCGCAGAAAGAAGATGTAAGAGCTGTAGAAGGTGCTATGTCTGCCGATATTATATATGTGGGGGAGCAGGGAAATGAAAATGTGATAAAGGCCCATTCATTGACGGAGCATATCAATGGTGTGGTCGTGATTGCAGGCAGAGCACCCCAACGGGGAGATGAATGCGTGGTAGACAGCAATCTCTATGATGAGAGTGCAATCGGTACGAAGATTATATTGTCTGAAAATAATACGCAGGATGATCTTGATAATTTTACATATGAAGAATACACCATAACAGGAATTGCACAGTCTTCTTATTATATCCAGTTTGAAAGAGGGAATACCTCCCTTGGAAACGGCAGGATAAGCGGTTTTATGTACTTACTTCCGGAAGGCTTTGATATGGAATACAGTACAGAAATATTTGTTAAATTTGATTCGGATCTTCCCATATACTCGGAAGAATATGATTCTTTTATGGACGAAAAAGAAGCGTTGTGGGAAGGTTATTGCGAAGAACAGGGAGAGCGCAGATATCAATCAATTTTAGCAGAAGCGAATGAAGAAATAAATGATGCCGAAAAAGAGCTTCATGATAAGAAAGCAGAAGCAGAAGTAGAGCTGGCAGATGCAAAGTTGGAGCTTACGGATGCCGATATAGAATTAGCAGATGGAGAAAAAAAGCTGACAGACGGAGAAAAGGAACTGGCAGATGCGGAAAAAACACTACTGGAAAAGGAACAGGAGTTAATTGAAGCAAAACAGACCATTGCGGAAAATGAAGAATTGCTTGCTGAGAAAACCAAAGAGTATGAAGATGGTATGGAGGCCTTTACCTCCGGCAAGGAGCAAATCAAAATCAAGAGGCAGGAACTTTTGGATGCAGGGGCTTTAATCGCATCAGGAAGAGAACAGATCAGTGCTTATGAACAACAGCTTGCTATGTTGGAGTCCATGGGTATGGATGTTTCCGAAATGCGTGCTCAGCTAAATATGCAAAAAGCAGAGTTGGAAAGCAATAATGCCAAAATACAGGATGGCTATATACAACTAAATGCTGCAGATGCACAGTTAAACAGTGCATATATGCAATTGCAGGAAGGTGCGGTGTTAATCGCCGATGCCAAAACAGAGCTGGAAGATGCTAAAATAGAAATCGAAGAAGGCGAAGCACAAATCACTGATGCTAAAATAGAGCTGGCAGATGCCAAGGCAACATTAAAAGAGAATAAAGAAGAAATTGAGGATGCCAAAACTGAACTGGCAGATGGATGGAAAGAATACAATGATGCATATGCCGAGTTTGAAGAAGAGATTAGGGATGCGGAAGTAAAACTTGCAGATGCAAGATCTGAGATTGATGATTTGGAAAAACCGGATACCTATGTATTGGGTAGAAATACCAATATAGGGTATGTGTTTTTTGAAAGTGATTCCAGTATTGTTGAAGGAATTGCCAATGTATTCCCTGTGTTCTTTTTCCTTGTCGCGGCATTGGTATGTATGACTACCATGAACCGCATGGTCGAGGAACAGCGTACACAAATCGGTGTATTAAAAGCATTGGGCTATGGGGAAGCTGCCATTATGGCAAAGTATCTGTTCTATTCGGGCAGTGCAGCTATTGCAGGCAGTGTGATAGGTTTTATACTGGGAACACATTTTTTCCCACTTGTTATATGGGAAGCCTATGGCATGATGTATCATATGGGTGATGTTAAATTCGTGTTTAACGGAGTACTGGCCGGTATTTCTCTACTGGTAGCTATATTATGCTCCATGGGGACTACCTTGGTTTCCTGCAGGCATGAATTAAAAGAGGTAGCTGCCGGGCTCATGCGACCCAAATCTCCAAAAGCAGGTAAGCGAGTATTTTTAGAACGGATTCCTTTTATCTGGAAAAGATTAAAATTTCTGCATAAAGTATCAATAAGGAATATCATCAGGTATAAAAAGCGTTTCTTTATGATGACAATCGGTATCAGCGGTTGTACAGCACTTTTGGTAACAGGCTTTGGTCTCAGGGACTCTGTAACAAGTATTGCCACAAAACAGTTTGAAGAAATCCAAATCCATGATATGGCAGTAACAATGAAGGACGGTAAAACGGATACAGTCAGTGGAGATATAGAGGAAATTGTAAATAAAGTTGAAAACTATGATGGAACATATCTGTTTTCTTTGGATAAAACCATGGATTTTGTAGTCTCAAATCATGTTAAGTCCGTGAGTATGATATTAATAGAGGAGCCGGAGCGTATCGGCGATTATATTGATTTACACACCGAATCAGGAGAAGCGATTTCTTATCCCCGGGAAGGTGAAGCTGTTATCTCCGATAAGTTAGCGGACACCTATGGTATGAAGATCGGGGATAGTTTTGTGCTTCGTGACGAGGATATGAGAGAGATCCCCGTAACGGTATCCGGTATCTGTGAAAACTTTGTTTATAATTATGTGTATATCAATTCACAAACCTATGAAAACCATATTGGTAAGGTGGAGTATAAAAATATATATATTAATATACCAGAGGAAACTGATGCTCATTTAGTTAGTGCAGATATCATGAAAACGGATATTGTAACTTCGATAACTGTCAATGAAGATATGAATGTACGCTTTTCCAGTATGATGGGCAGTATGGATTATATCGTAGTGGTAATCATTCTATGTGCGGCGGCACTGGCATTTATTGTTCTATACAATCTGAATAACATTAATATAACGGAAAGAGTCCGTGAAATTGCGACGATTAAGGTATTAGGTTTTTACAAAAATGAAACCGCATCCTATGTATTTCGTGAAAATATGGTGCTGACCGGTATCGGTTGTGCAGTGGGGCTTATAATGGGTAAGTTTCTCCATGCATTTGTGATGCATGAAGTTAAGATTGATATGGTATCATTTGATATACATGTAAAAGGAATCAGTTATTTATTTAGTATATTACTTACCTTCGCCTTTGCCTGGATAGTAAACCTTTTAATGACGGGCAAGTTGAATCGGATTAATATGGCGGAATCATTAAAATCCGTGGATTAAGAATTGAATGAAACAGTAAAGCTGTCGGAGTGTAAAACTTCGGCAGTTTTTTAATATATAAAAAGTTCAATATAAATAAAAAAAACGCTATTAACATATATAGGCTATCTATATATAATTTATATAGGCATCCTATATAAGATAAAAAGGAGTGGATGATATGGCAATTGATAAAAGCTTAGTTTCGGGGAGTATGACATTACTGTTACTCAAACTGTTAGAAGATAAGGATATGTACGGGTATGAAATGATTGAAGCATTGTTAAAGCAATCCAATCATGTGTTTGAATTAAAGGCAGGTAGCCTTTACCCTTTGTTACATGGGTTGGAGGACAAGGGATATTTAGACTCCTATGAAAAGGAAGTAGCAGGAAAGAGGAGGAAATATTATCATCTTACTAAATTGGGAAGGAAAAAATCCATTGAAAAAAAAGAAGAATGGAATAAATATGCAAATGCTGTAACTAAGGTATTAGGAGGTACTGTATATGCTGGAGTCTGAATATTTGCTTGCAGTCACGGAACAGATACGTTATAAAGGCGCAAAGGAAATAGTGAAAAAGGAGCTTTCGCAACATATTGAGGATCAAAAAAATCATTATATTAAATATGGGCTTAATGTTAAAGAAGCAGAGCAAAAAGCGATAGAGCAAATGGGGGATCCTATTGCGGTAGGTTCTGAGATGGATAGGATTCACAGACCCCAAACGGATTTAAGAACATTTTACTTTATCTGTCTGCTCAGTATTGGAGGCAGCTTTCTCTTTCAATATGGGAGTGATTTGGGACTGGGAGTTGGTTTCAATATAATTGCATACATTAGACTTTTACTGTTTGGCTGTTTTATATAATTTAATTCCTTCCTCAATCGGGACTCCATATATGGGAAAGTATGGAGTAGGTTATTTTGTGTTAGCACTTGCAGCTATTTTGTATGGCGCAGCTGTTTTTACATTGCGTGAGAAAGGCTATCAGGGTATTGTGCTAGGTATGCTATGGTTGTTTTTCCTAACCGCATTCTATCTATTTGCAGGTAGCACAAAAACGGTATTAGTCTTTCAGTTTTTACTGATAGGAGCTATGGTATTATGTGTATCAGCTTTAAAAGGTTGGTTTGGTGTTTCAAAAGGGAAGGGATTACTTGCAATATTGGGTGGCTTTTTAACAGTAATGACAGTTCCATTAATCACTATTCTAAATGGTTTGAGAAGTTATCAGTTAGCAAGGCTGCAAGCCTGGTTTCAGGGAAAGGATCATTCTGATATTTATTCTAATATAAAGCATGAAGTTAGAAATGCGGGTCTATTTATTGGTACAGGTAATATGCAAGGTGTGGGAGGGAATGAAAATGAATTTTTTCTTACAAATTTCATTTCCAGATATGGAGTAATTGCTGCAATATTCATAATAGCCATCCTCTTTCTTCTTATTTTGGTTTTATGTTTCGGTATTAAAAGACAACAGAACAGATTGGGGGTTTTAATGGGTACTGCAGCTTCACTGTCTTTGGCGCTTCCTATTGTAGGACATATTCTATATAATTTAGGACTGATTCCAACAGGGACACTGGTACTACCGTTTTTTTCAGGTACGGGAAGTAAAGCCTATATGCAGGGAGATTATTGTGTAGGAGCGACCCTGGCCTATTATGCGGCCTTAGGCGTTTGTTTGTCCATATTTCGATTCCGTAATGTGGTAAAGGAAAAGCCTGTTAAGATGAAAAGCGTTGCCCCGAATGGTTAAGAATGCTATAATATTCCCATTGATATTTTAGGGAGGATTATTGTGGCAATCAATCAGGTAAGAGAATATTTAAGAGCATATCATGAGGAAGCGATTTTAGTTGTTGCGGCAGGTGATGCAAGAATTGACAATCATAAATTTAAAGAAACATTTCATACATGATTTCTCCGCAGGATGTAGAAGCTAAAATCGGACATACAGTTGGCGGAGTATGTCCTTTTGGCGTGAAGGAGGATGTAAATATATATCTGGATGCTTCTTTAAAGCGTTTTACAACCGTGTATCCAGCCTGTGGCAGCGCAAACAGTGCGATAGAATTGACACTGCCTCAGCTGGAGAAGCTTTCGGGAGATAATTTTAGTGATTGGGTAGATGTTTGCAAGGATTGGGACTGATATTTATGAACTTCTAAAAGCATATCTTTTGTAAAAGGATGGGAAGGGTAAACTATGAGAATGTACGATTTAATCATAAAAAAAAGAAATGGAACGGAATTATCAAAAGAAGAAATTGATTTTATGATTCATGGGTATACCTTGGGAAGCATACCGGATTATCAGATGTCCGCAATGATGATGGCTATTTATTTTAAGGGTATGAATGAGGCTGAAACACTTGCGCTTACCATTTCTATGGAAAAAAGCGGTGACACACTTGATTTAAGTGGGATAAAGGGTATCAAAGTAGACAAGCATTCCACAGGGGGAGTAGGAGATAAAACCTCACTTGCACTGACACCTATGGTAGCGGCCTGCGGGATACCTGTTGCAAAAATGAGCGGAAGAGGACTGGGTCATACGGGAGGTACCATTGATAAGCTGGAAAGCTTTCCGGGCTTTTCCACAACACTTACCGCAAATCAATTTATAGAGAATGTAAACAAAATCGGAATTGCGATTATGGGTCAGACAGCGGATTTAGCGCCTGCGGACAAAAAACTTTATGCCCTTAGAGATGTTACGGGCACAGTGGACAATATGTCCTTAATCGCCAGCTCCATCATGAGTAAAAAACTCGCGGCAGGGGCGGATGCAATTGTATTGGATGTTAAGACCGGAAGCGGTGCCTTTATGAAGTCGGAGGAGGATGCCTTTGCCTTGGCCAGGGAAATGGTAAAAATCGGTAAAGGAGCAGGAAGAAAATGTGTTGCCATAGTATCGGATATGGACCAGCCTCTGGGCTTTTGCATAGGAAATGCATTGGAGGTAAAGGAAGCGATAGAAACCTTAAAAGGAAACGGTCCGGAGGATTTTCTGGAGCTTTGTTTGACCTTGGGAGCACAGATGCTTTTATTGGGCGGGATAACCCGTGATGAAGCAGATGCAAGGCAAAGGCTGATGCGTACCATTGAGGATGGGAGTGCACTTAAAAAGCTATCTGAATTTGTTACAATACAGGGTGGAGATATGAGGGCAATTACCGAAACGGAACGATTGCCGAAGGCCTCGATTATAAAAGAAATAAAAGGAAATATCAAAGGCTATGTAAGCCATATAGATTGTGAAGAGATAGGACTTTCCTCCCTATTGTTAGGTGGGGGCAGGGAAACAAAGGAGAGCAGCATCGATTTGTCGGTGGGTATTATTCTTAATAAAAAAGTGGGAGACTATGTGGAGGAGAATGATGTACTGGCACAGATTCATGCAAATGATAAAGATAAACTCAAGGCTGCTGAAGAAAGGCTGAGAAAGGCATATCAAATTACAGAGGAAAAACCGATTGAGAGAATTTTTATAAAAGGTATTCTTTCCTAAGAGAATACGAACGAAAAGCAAAAGACAGGTATCAGACAGCTATGTGAAGAATATAGTGTAATATGAAAAAGAAAATAAAAAATAACAATGTATTAAAGAAGGAATCAAAAAAAGAGCTGTTTGTTGAGTCGTTAAAGCTTCCAAAGGATATGATGATGGGTGCTTTTATGTTGTCCATGACCGGAAACAAAGAGGCTTTCATAGAAAATTACAGAGGCATACTGGAGTATACGGATACCTGTATCCTGTTACAGACAAAGAATGGTCAGGTGCGTTTTGAAGGGAGCGGCCTGATGATTTCTTACTATACCAATGAGGATATGAAAATCAGTGGTTGTATTGCAAGTGTAAATTTCGGATAGGGAGCGGTATCTGTGATTGGAATTCTCAAATTTATAAGGGGTTTTGTAAGAATTAAAATCTGGGGCTTTGCTCCGGAGCGATTCTTAAATTTATGCAGCAATAAAAATATCCTGCTGTGGGATATCAAAAGGGATGGGGATATCTACTATATGTGCATCAGTCTTGCAGGCTTTAGAAAGCTCAGGCCGATTGCAAGAAAAACAAGAACCAGGGTAGTCATTCTGAAAAGATATGGACTGCCTTTTTTTATACCTAAGGTATTCTCCAGAAAAATATTTATTGTAGGATTGTTAGCGGCCTGCTTTTTTTGGTTTTACTCCTCTTTGTATATCTGGGAAATCAATTTGGAGGGAAATTATACCATCACAGAGGATGTGTTTTATGAATTTTTAGAAGAAAAAGGTATTAAGGTAGGAATCAGAAGCAGTGATATTGATATTGAAATCTTAGAAAAAGAGATACGGTGGGAATTTGAAGAAATCACTTGGACATCAGCAAAGCTGTCTGGTACCAGCCTAATCATTTCCATAAAGGAAAATGATGCTCTGCTATCACCCATGCAGGAAGATACTCCTTCGGATTTATATGCGGAAAAAGAGGGTATTATTGTATCCATGATTGTTCGATCCGGAATCCCCCAAGTTAAAATAGGCGATTCGGTAACAATGGGCAATCTTCTTGTTTCCGGCAGGGTTCCTGTATTTAATGAGGATGCGACCGTTCGTAAATATCAGTATACACGTGCGGATGCGGATATTTATGTGGAAAGAATAGAACAGGTATACATAGTACTTCCATTTGATTATATTAAAAAAGTATATACGGGGAGAGAAGAAAAGAAAAAATATATTGTGCTATGGGAAAAGGAATTTGTATTCGGAAGTAAGGTGGATTTTACATATTATGATGTTGTTACGGAAAAAAGTGAAATTATTCCCCTAAAAGGACTTACGCTTCCCTTCTCGTATGGATCTTATACTTATAGGGAATACCAGAATATGGAGTGTACCTATACGCTTTCGGAGGCGGAGGAGTTGTTAAAACAAAAATATTCTTTATTTCTAAGAGATTTAGAGGAAAAGGGGGTACAAATTATTGAAAAAAATGTTAAAATAGATACTGATAGCGGTATTTGGATTTTACAGGGAGAGTTGAAGGTAAGAGAACAAATCGGTTCAGAGGTTCCCATACCGGAAACGGAGATAAATGCCGCACAGGAATTTGAGAATATAGAAGCGGAGTGACAGCATGAGTTTGACGACCTTTACCATGGAAATGCCCACGGAGCATATGCAAAAGATTTTCGGGCAAAATGACCAGTACCTAAAGAAATTAGAAATGGATTTTGATGTAACAATAGTGGATCGTAACGGTGAAGTTAAGGTAACCGGTGAAGAGACAAAAGTAAAAAAGTGTATCAGTACCCTTTCACAGCTTTGTGAGGAATCTAAAAGGGGTAATGAGATTGAGGAGCAGAAAGTGGATTACGCAATTACACTGGGGCAGGAAGAAAAGGAAAATAGTCTTGTGGAGATAGATAAGGATCTGATATGCCACACGATTAACGGTAAGCCGATTAAGCCCAAAACCTTAGGGCAGAAACAGTATGTGGATGCCATCAGGAATAAGATGATTGTATTTGGATTAGGACCGGCAGGAACAGGTAAGACTTATCTGGCAATGGCCATGGCAATCACCGCTTTTAAAAATGATGAGGTGAATCGAATTATTCTGACCAGACCGGCCATTGAGGCCGGAGAGAAGCTGGGTTTCTTACCGGGAGATCTACAAAGCAAGGTAGATCCTTATCTTCGGCCTCTCTATGACGCACTCTATCAGATAATGGGCCCCGAAAGTTTTGCAAAAAATATGGAAAAGGGATTGATAGAAGTGGCTCCCCTGGCTTATATGCGCGGTCGGACACTGGAAAATGCTTATATTATTTTGGATGAGGCACAAAACACCACGCCGGCGCAGATGAAAATGTTTTTAACCAGAATCGGTTATGGCTCTAAGGTAGTTATTACGGGAGATACTTCCCAAAAGGATTTACCCCCGGGAGCAAAATCCGGTTTGGATGTGGCTACCAGAGTATTGCGTAAAATTGAAGATATAGGATTTTGCAACCTGACCAGCAGGGATGTGGTAAGGCATCCGTTGGTACAAAAAATTGTAAAAGCTTATGATGATTATGAAGCAAATGATAAATCATTCTATGATAAACAACGAGACAGGGATAGGGATACACGGAAAAATGGCAGAAGATAGTACAAGAAAGGGATTTTATTCATTTTTTTTATCGGCAGTTATGTTTTTCATAACAGTCCTTTTGGTATGTGCTTTCAGCTATTTAAAAGGAATTGATACGGTAAGTATCATCAGTAATACGGTAATGAGCGGAATAGGCATGTTTGCGGTATTGCTTTTTATGGCGCAGGCCGGTGAAGGAGATTTGTATGAATATGATAACAAAGAGCATTTGGGCAGATTCTTTCTCTTTTATCTGACGTGTCTCATGCTGGCCATTTCCTGTGGCTATCTTCCTGCTTCGGGATGGCCGTTTTTGGTGATTTATGTAGCTCTTTCTCTTTTTTCCAATACCTTAATCGGTATCGCCGCAGGTTCGCTGCTGTTAATGATTTCCGTCTTGTTGTCGGGTAGTGGTTTGGAAGTCTTTATACTGTATTTTGTCTGTGGTTTAGCGGGAGCAAGTCTATTCAGAGGGCTAAATGATGCATTTAAAATCGGAATACCCATGGTTGTTTCAGTAATTTTTTTACTTACAGGTCAAACTGCCGGTATTGTATTATTTGCCAATGAATCATTAAAGATTGAATTGTATCTGATCCCCCTTATGAATATTGTAATAACCGTAGTTTTATTGTTTATATTATTGAAAATATTTTCTTCCCTTGTTATCCATCGTTACAGGGACAAGTATATGGAAATCAACGATCCGGAATTTGCGCTTTTAGTGGAATTAAAGAACCATTCCAAGGAGGATTATTATAAAGCGGTACATATCGCTTATTTTTGTGAAAGAATTGCTAAAAAACTTTCTTTGGATGCGGAGGCAACAAAAGCAGCCGGTTATTATCATAACATGGGTATTTTGATTGAGGGGAATACTTGGGAAAAGGTGGATCAAACTACCGCACAAAACAAGTTTCCGCCGGCGGTAAGGCAGATTATAAGAGAATATTTGGATCCTAATACACCGATTAAGCAAAAAGAAACCGCAATCCTGTTTTTTTCAGAGGCAATAGTTTCTTCTATCATGTTTTTGCTCGCCAGAAAGCAGAATGAAACCTTAAATTATGACCGGATTATTGATACGGTTTTTAAACAGAAGCTGGAAACATCTTTACTTCAGGAATGTAGCATCAGTATACATAAATTAAATCAAATGAAAAGAATATTCAAAGAGGAGAAACTCTATTATGACTTCTTACGTTGAAAATGAAACAGAGATAAGCTTTGGCTTTGACATTAAAAAAGTGGCGGATTGTATAATAGAAGAAGTATTAGAAAGGGAGGGCTGTCCTTATGAAGCTCAAATAAATCTGTTACTTACCGATAAAGAAGGAATACGCCTTTATAATGCACAATTTAGACAGATTGACAAGGAAACGGATGTATTGTCTTTTCCTAATCTTGACTATGGTTATCCGTCGGATTTTCAGGGTTTGGAAGAGAAAAAAGCGGATTATTTTGATCCGGAAAGCGGAGAGTTGATCTTAGGGGATATTATCATTTGTGCGGAAAAGGTAAAGGAACAGGCTGTAAGCTATGGTCATTCGGATAAAAGAGAATTTGCATTTCTGGTAGCGCATAGTATGCTTCATCTCCTCGGCTATGATCATATGGAGCCCGATGATGGTGTAAAAATGGAAAATAAACAAGAAGAAATACTAATGAAGCTGGGGATTACAAGAGAGGGATAGTTTAATGAACCAAAGTGGAAATAGGAAAAAATATTTAATTAAACAAACCGCAATATTGGGATTTATTACAATGATAGTATTGGTAAACCTCATCGGTGATTTGGGAATTGCCTATTTTGCGGCGGCATTTGAGCTCTATATACTTGTTCAAATTTTAATTATGGAATATGTTCCCGATTGTGTTGAAAAATTAATCAGAAGCCGCATCGCAAAGGGACAGTATAAAAATGCCGATAAGGTATTAATCGCTGCTCTGTGGTATTGTTTCGTTGCGGGTATACTGGGGAGCTTGCTATTGTTTTTCCTATCCGACTTTTTAACCGGAGGTATCTTGCATATTCCCGAGTCCTCCTTTGTGCTGAAGCTTTTGGCACCTGTATTCTTCTTTATGTCAATAAGCGCTGTATTACAGGGATATTTTCAGGGAATCGGTACAGCAATGCCCACAGTGATTTCCGGTATTATGAAACAGGTATTCGGTTTGTTTTTTATAACCTTATTTGGCAGTATATTTTACAGATACGGAGAAAAAGCATCGGCGCTATTACAAAACAGTAAGTTTATCAATATGTATGGAGCAGCCGGGGCAGCTTTAGGGATTTTATGTGCAGTCATTCTTCCTGTTGCATTTTTGCTTCTTATTTACTTAGGGGCCGGCAGAAGGGCAAGATATAAAATGAAGGAAGGGATGCGGTTAAGTGAAAGTGTATCAGATTCTCTAAGATTGCTGTTATTATCAATGTTTCCCGCTTCCGGAATCTATTTCTTATCCCGTTCGGTTATTGTAATCGGTCTTGGACTGTATCGAAACAATCAAACGGATATGATAGCAGGGTTAACTGCTTATGGTGCCTTTTACGGTAAGTATCTCATGCTTGCCGGCTTGCTTATCTCCATCGTGTTACTTGTGAGCGGGGGTGTGGAATATACAGTGGTGAATACGATTAAAACAAAAGAGTATAAAAGTGCAAAAAACTATTTGACGGCAGGAATACAGTCCGTTTATATGTTGGCGAGTTTTTTTGCTATGCTTTGTTTTGTATTAGCTCCCGGCCTTATGAAGATTTTATTCGGAGATATAGAAGGAAGCATGTCAATCATCTGTATGCAGCATGGTTTTCTTCTGATTTTATTTCTACCCATGGGTATTTATTTTTCCCGTATTTTAGCCGGTATCGGCAAACGGAATATGACATTAATCAGTTTGATTTGTTCCGTAGCTGTATTTATTATTACAGCCGTGATTTGCCTTAAATCAATGAAGGGAAGTGTCTTGGCACTGGTTTATGCCTTGCTTCTTTTTGCACTGGTATATACCTTATTAAGCGGTTTTTTCTTGGCTCAAAAAATAAGATATTATACGGAGTGGATGCATATTCTAATATCACCATCTGCTGCTGTAATAGTATCGGGTCTTTGTACTTTTTTATTAAACCGGGCATTGGTACTTTTTGCAGGTGAGACCTTGGCAACAATCCTCTCTCTGTTTATAGGGGGAATTTCTTATTTTATTTTAATATTTGTATTTCATTGCGTCAGAGAGAAGGATTTATATCTTATGCCGGGAGGTAATTTCTTATTTAAAATAGGAAGATTATTGCATCTTTTATAAAAAATGAATAATTTTTACAGATAGGCTGATACTGATATAAAAGTCTTGTGACATTCACGAGGAGGTCAGTATGAAGGTTTTAAAAGGTATCGGTCTGTTTTTCATATATCCGTGTATTATGCTGGGAATCGGCTTTTATGCGGGATTGATGATGAACAATTATTTTTATCCGGGGCGTGATGATATTAAGCAGGAGCCGGAAAGCGGACAGGTGCTTACGATAGATACCACAGATATGCCCTTTGTAGAAACCGAACCCTACTTGCCGGAATCAATGGTTCCTGTATCCGCAAGGGAGGAAGAAGTAATATCGGCAGATACGGAGTATGTGGTGGAAGAATATGATACAAAGAGAGATACCCTTGTAGAGACGACCTGGAAAATACCCGCTAAATATCTTGGTATGGATAGGGAAGCTTTTTTGACGGCCATGGAGCTGTATGCACTTTCACCTCCCCTTTCTGAGCAGCAGCGTGGTTTTGTAGGATTAGAGGTCAGATCCTTTTCAGTCAGTAAGGTAGTGGTACGTATGAATTATGCATATGCGGAGCCCTCGCAGAGCTTTTATCTGCGTGTTGAGGATAATAATATAGTCGTATATTGTGATGATGGGGAAACAGTATATATGTATACAAACATTTCGGCACAGACACTTCCGGAATATATCCAATCTCAAATTATAATGGGAATGTTTATAGAGGATGAAGCTGCTCTCTATCATTTTCTGGAGACCTATTCCAGCTAATATTGTATTGTGCATTGGGAGGTATTATTTATTATGAATAAATTAAGGATTGCGGTAATCGGAGGAGGCGCTTCCGGCATGTTGGCAGCGATTACTGCAGCCGGAGAAGGCGCGGAAGTTTGTATTTATGAGGCAAATGACCGTGTTGGCAAGAAGATACTGGCAACGGGCAACGGAAAATGTAATTTTTCAAATACAGAGTATTCTTCTTCCTGTTATTATGGGGAGGATAAAAAAAGCAGGGATGTCATATTGCGTCAATTTGATGCGGATGATACCATTGCTTTTTTTAGGAAAGCAGGTATGCTGATCTGTAACAAAAAAGGATATTTATACCCTGCCTCAGAGCAGGCGTCCACAGTGCTTGATATTCTTCGTATGCAGCTTAGAAAAAAAGATGTGCAGATATTCGTAAACAGCATGGTTAAGAAAATACATCACAGGAAAGACGGATTGTATCTAGTGGAAACATCCGATTCAAAGCTCTCCTATGACCGAGTCATCCTGACCTGTGGCGGCAGGGCTGCTCCGAAAACCGGCTCAGACGGAAACGGCTATCGTCTTGCACAGGCATTGGGGCATACATTGGTTCCCGTGGTACCTGCATTGGTACAGCTGCAATGCAGTGAGGCCTATTTAAAATCAGTGGCCGGTGTAAGACAAAATGCCAAAGTAAGCCTTGTCATAGAAGGTAAGAGAGTGGCAATGGAACAGGGAGAATTACAGCTTACAGCTTATGGGATTTCCGGTATCGTGGTGTTTCAAATAAGCAGACTTGCAGCCTATGGGTTATTACATAAAGAGAAGGTTACTGCCTACATAGATTGTTTGCCGGATTTCACGCAGGAAGAATACAGCCGATTTACACAATCAAGAAAAGAAGAAATGGATGATATATCCACCGTTGAGGAATTTTTCACCGGTATGCTTAATAAAAAACTCATGCTTTTATTTATTAAACTGGCGGGATTAAAGCCGGAAGAATTAATAATTACAGCGGATCATAAAAAAATAGACTATGTATTTGCACTTTGCAGAGAATTTCCCCTTACGGTTAGCGGGTGTAATTCTTTTGATCATGCACAGGTGTGCGCGGGAGGAGTTCCTCTAAGGGAGGTATCCAAACATCTGGAATCTTTGTATAAAAGAGGTCTATTCCTTGCGGGAGAAATTCTGGATGTAGACGGTAAATGCGGCGGATATAATCTGCAATGGGCATGGGCATCCGGCTATGTATCGGGCATCAATGCGGCAAAACCGGATAAGGAGCAGGAATGATTAGGATTTCACAGATTAAATTAAAACCCGGACAGGACCCTGAAAAGCTTCGCATAAAGGCTGCCGGGATATTAAAAATAAAACCCGGGGACATTAAGTCCCTGCATATAGTGAAACGTTCTCTTGATGCACGTAAAAAGCCGGAGCTTTTTTATAGCTATGTGGTGGATGTTGAGGTGTTGCGGGAAGAAAAGATAATGCAAAAATACGCCGGTAAACAGGCTGTATCCGTAGAACCCGTCAAGTATGAGTTTCCCTATGAAAGGGGAGAAATAGCAACAAAACCTCCGGTAATTGTGGGAATGGGACCCGCGGGCCTTTTTTGCGGTTATTTTCTTGCAAAGGCCGGTTACCGCCCCATCCTTTTAGAGCGGGGCAAGAAGGTAGAGGAAAGACAGAAGGATGTAGAGGCATTTTGGGCCGGTGGTGTTTTGAATACGGAATCCAATGCTGTGTTTGGAGAGGGCGGTGCAGGTACTTTTTCGGACGGAAAGCTAAATACATTGGTAAAGGATAGGAATGGCAGAAACGGTGAAGTACTGCGGTTGTTTCATGTATTCGGAGCCAAGGATGATATTTTATATGATGCAAAGCCTCATATGGGTACGGATATTCTGCAAAAGGTGGTTAAAAATATGCGGGAGGAAATCATCCGTTTAGGAGGTAAGGTCTGTTTTGAAAGCCAGGTGACGGATTTAGCCATAGAAAAGAACCGCATTACCGGTGTAGTGGTAAATCATAAGAACACCATTGAAACAAATATTGTGGTATTGGCAATCGGACACAGTGCCCGTAATACCTTCGAGATGCTATATCGTAATAAAATACCCATGGAAGCAAAGTCCTTTGCAGTGGGTTTACGTACGGAGCACAGCCAAGAGATGATAAATGAAAGCAGGTACGGTTCGGGATATGAAAAGAGCCTGCCGGCATCACCCTATAAAATAACGGCGAGGACAAAGGATGGGAGAGGCGTGTATTCCTTTTGCATGTGTCCCGGGGGCTATGTTGTAAACGCCTCCTCGGAAGAGGAACGTCTTTGTGTCAACGGCATGAGTTATAGCGGCCGTGACGGACAAAACGCTAACAGTGCCATTATTGTTACCGTAACGCCGGATGATTTCGGCAGTGACCATCCCCTTGCGGGATTGGAATATCAAAGAATCTTGGAAGAAAATGCTTATAAAGCCGGTAGCGGCAAGATTCCGGTACAAACCTATCAAAGCTTTAAGGCCCGTATTCAAGATAATGAAGTAATGGAAGCCGATACGGGTGCAGTGTTTATGCCTGCCATTAAGGGGCGGTATGTTTTTGCTGATATTACCGGTATATTACCGGAAGCGATTAATAAAGGAGTCGTGGAGGGAATGGAGCAGGCGGCAAGAGAAATAAAAGGCTTTAACAGACCGGATTCCCTGCTTTCAGCGGTAGAATCAAGAACCTCATCCCCTGTGAGAATTCTGCGTGACGATAAAATGAAATCCGAGATAGAAGGCTTGTATCCTTGCGGCGAAGGTGCAGGATATGCAGGTGGCATCACTTCTGCGGCTATGGATGGTATCAAGGTGGCAGAAGCGGTTGCAGCCGCCTATAAAGCATGAAATGAAAGAGTTGAAAGATCGGCATCAGTATCATTGACGGCTGAGATAAAATAAAGTAGAATAAACTTGCGTTTCGTATCAAATACAGAAGGTGGAAATAAAATGGCCGATTACAGAAAACTGATGCAGGATAAAAAAAGAATTGTGGTAAAAATTGGTTCTTCTTCCCTACAGCATCCGGGTACAGGAGATTTGGATTATATTAAATTAGAAAAACTGGTGAGGGAGCTTTGTAATATCCGCAATCAGGGTAAAGATGTGATACTTGTTACCTCGGGTGCCATTGCCGTTGGAAAAAAAGCAATCAGTACCTTTAAACCGAAAGAATCTAAGACACAACCTCTTGCATTTAAACAGGCATGTGCGGCGGTCGGACAGGCCAGACTGATGATGACTTATCAAAAGCTTTTTGCGGAATACAATCAGATTGTGGCACAGATATTGATGACAAAAAATACCATAGTGGATCATATGAACCGACAGAATGCACATAATACCTTTTTTGAATTGCTAAGGATGGGCATCATACCCATTGTAAATGAAAATGATACCATTGCTACCTATGAGCTTAATTTTGAGACGGATAACGATACCCTGATTGGAGATAATGATACCTTATCAGCCATTGTTTCTGCATTGGTGGAGGCGGATTTGCTGATTCTGTTATCTGATATTGACGGTTTATATACGGATGATCCCCGATGTAATAAGGAAGCCCGTTTTATTGAAGTCGTAGAAGAGCTGAATGAAGAATATATGAATATGGGTAAAAAGAGCACGGGTAGCAATGTGGGAACCGGTGGAATGAATACCAAAATGGTAGCGGCAAAAATCGCAACGAGCATTGGAGCGGATATGGTGATTGCCAACAGTAAGGATATGGGTATTGTGCACCGTATTTTGAATGGAAAAAATGAAGGGACCCTTTTTATTTCCCGTAAAGATGAGTCCTTCAATTTGCCTGAGTTTGTAGAAAATTTACATAAACATGAATAGGGAGGTTTCTTACATGAAAATGGAAGATAAAATAGCACGCATCAATGCGCTATATCATAAATCACAGAAAGAAGGATTGACCGTCGAGGAGAAAGAGGAACAGGCAAACTTGCGTCAGGATTATATTAAGAGTGTACGCGCTAATCTGAAAGGACAGCTCAATCATATAGATATTATTGACAAAGACGGAACCGTTGAAAATTTGGGAGATAAATTCGGTAAGGGTAATTGCAGTTAATATTATATAAAAATAAAAAGGAAATGAAATGAAAACCAAAAGCCAGATAAGAAAACATGTATTGGCGCTTAGGGACGCCTTAACGCCGTTTGAAAGAACCCGCTCGGAAATATTACTCACTGAGAGAATACTGGGACATCAATGGTACTATAAGGCAAAAGAGCTGCTTATCTTTGTAAGCCATAGCAGTGAAATTAATACCATGGAAATCATGGAGGATGCCTTTCGGCAAAAAAAGACGGTATATGTACCCAAAGTGGAAGATGATGTGATTGAATTTTACAGCATTACCTCAATAGAAGATTTAAAAAAGGGGTATAAAGGGATATGGGAACCGGAATCGGATATCAATAAACGATTTGTGTATGAGGATGCGAAAGCAGATCATGTACTCATGATTATGCCGGGGGTGGCTTTTGATCTTGTAAGAAACCGAATCGGTTACGGTAAAGGTTTTTATGATAAATACCTTTCTGATAAAAGAAATTTGCATACCATCGGAATCGGTTTTGATTGTCAAATGGTATCCTTGATTGAAACGGATGAAACCGATATAAAGCCTATGCAGGTGATCTGTCTATAGGCTTGCTTATAATTTATGATGCATTTCACAGGTATTTTCAATGGGCTCTACTCTTCCTAATACTTTGTCAGCCGGTTTTTCTAACCATTCCAATGAGCCCCTAAGTGTAAAAGCATGTTCAGCAAAGGCTTCCATGCTTTTAGGAATCCCTTATGGTCTCATCTCCATAGAAAAAGATGGCATTCCAAAGTAATAGGAGGAGTAGAGCCACTAAAAATGAGTTGCTAGGTTACGAAACGATTTATGAAAGATGATAGGAGAAAAGATGTCCAGAGTCATTGATTTGTTTTTAGAGTATATAAAAATAGATACCCAGTCTTCTGAAGAAAGTAATACATTTCCCAGCACTTTAAAACAGCATGATTTAGCAAAGCTGCTTTATGAGGAGTTGATTGAAATGGGTGCCCATGAGATTGAATACGATAAAGAGCATTGTTATGTCTATGCCACCATACCGGCGGCTCCGGGCTATGAACATGCTCCCGTACTGGGCTTGATTGCCCATATGGATACCTCGCCCGCTATGGCGGGATGCAATGTTTACCCTCGTATCGTAAGCTCCTATGACGGCGGAGATATCCTGCTTAACGAAGCGGAAAATATTATAATGAAACCTTCTGATTTTCCCGCTCTTTCCCTCTATGTGGGGCAGGATTTAATTGTGACGGACGGTAAAACCCTTTTGGGTGCGGATGACAAGGCCGGTATAGCCGAAATCATGACCATGGCAGAGCATTTACTAAAGCATCCTGAAATTCCCCATGGAAAGATAAGGATCGGTTTCACGCCGGACGAGGAAGTCGGCGGAGGTACGGATCATTTTGATCTTGCCTTATTTGGAGCGAACTTTGCCTATACGGTGGACGGTGGCAGAATCGGAGAACTGGAATATGAAAACTTTAATGCCGCAGGTGCTAAGGTAATTGTGCAGGGGAGGAGTGTCCATCCCGGAGATGCAAAGAATAAAATGCTGAACGCAATCTTGGTATTACAGGAGTTTCAGTCTTTGCTCCCCTCATGGGAAAACCCTATGTATACAGAATTATATGAAGGGTTTTATCATCTTGATACCATAGAAGGAAATGTGGAGCGGGCGGTAGGAAATTATATTATCAGAGATCATGATAAGCATAAATTCGAAGAGAAAAAGGCTTCCTTTTTACGGGCGGGAGAATTCCTAAACAGTAAATACGGTGAGGGTACTGTGCATATTTCCATGCAGGATTCCTATTACAATATGAAGGAGATCATAGAGCAGCATATGCATCTGATTGATATTGCAAGAAAGGCCATGGAGGAGCTTGCAATCCAACCAATCACTATGCCCATCAGGGGCGGAACAGATGGTGCCAGACTATCCTTTATGGGGCTTCCCTGTCCAAACCTTGGAACCGGCGGTCATAATTTTCACGGAAAATATGAATTTGCCTGCGTACAATCCATGGAAAAGAATGTGGAGCTTCTCATAAGGATTGCAGAAAAATATAGTACAAAAACCATTCCAATGAGCCCCTAAGTGTAAAAGCATGTCAGCAAAGGCTTCCCTGCTTTTAGGAATCCCTTATGGTTTCCATAGAAAAAGATGGCCTTCCAAAGTAATATGAGAGTAGAGCCACAGAAAAGAGTTTCGCAATTACCTAATTATTTTCTGTTCTGAAATAAATAGTCCGGCTAATGTAAGTAAAATTCCAAATACCGCAATTTGGGTAATTGTTTCACGAAGTACAATAATTGAGGTAATTACAATAATGACCGGAACCATGTAAATATAAACACTTGTTTTTACTGCACCCAATATTTTAACCGCTAAGTTCCATGTTACAAAGCAAAGGGCAGATGCCCCCAATCCTAAAAACAGGATATTCAGAAGATTGACCGGCTGAGTCATTAGTTTTATGTTCGGCTTGAATCCAAATAGAAACAATGCCGGTATCATGAATACCAACCCATAGAAGAAGATTCTTCGGGTTGATTGTATGGTATTGTAACGAAACCCGCTGATTTTCTTTGTCAGGACGGAATATGCTGCCCATACCACAGCAGCTAAAACGGCCAAGAGATCTCCCATTGGGTTTAATTTCAAGTTGCTGCTTCCATTAAAACTAATGAGAAATATTCCAATCACAGCAATCACAAAGCCTACAAAGAACTGTATCTTTAATTTTTCACCATCTAAAAACAAATGCGCAAAGATAGCAGTGAAAAAAGGTGCGACGGAAATAAT
Source organism: uncultured Clostridium sp. (assembly GCA_964544135.1). Classification (GTDB taxonomy): domain Bacteria; phylum Bacillota; class Clostridia; order Lachnospirales; family Lachnospiraceae; genus Acetatifactor. The sequence continues at coordinate 119,552 of CAZJAS010000001.1, forward strand.
GACCCCAACATTGGAAGCAGAAGTATAAGTTAGGGCAATGTTTTCCAACAAATAATATAATGTAACACCACATAAACCGGCGGCAGCTAAATACAACTCTTGCTTTTTCTCCTTGACTTTCAGCCTATGAGGGTATGCTGCAAATAAATGTCCCAAGCTCTCTTTCTTTCTGTTCATGAAAACCCTCTCTATAATTTCAACTATAATTACCTTTGAATATATTCATATACTGCTTTGGTGTCAGCCCTATAAACTTCTTAAAGAAGTTGGAAAAGTGGCTCTGGTCGGTAAAGCCTGTTTGCATAGCAACATCAATTGGTAAAACGCCTTGCTCCAACATCTTCTTTGCTTTATCAATCCTTATCGTTTCCAAATAGCTATAAGGAGTAATCCCCTTTTGCTTTGTGAACGAGCGTAGAAGATAATATTTACTTAGCCCTGTCAGTTTGCAAAGGTCATCAAGTGTAATGCACTCCATATAGTGATTTTCTAAGAATTCACAGATTGCCTTTGTCTCCATGCTTTGCTCTATAGTTCCTGCATTTATCTCTTGTTCTGCATATTCCTCAATTAGTTGTTCCAAAAGGAAAAATAAGGCAGAAATTCTTTACCGGTTATTTCAAAGACTGCCTTACTCATAATTTCTGGCTGGATATTAATACAGCGGTAATCCAGTGTTTTACCGTCTATCTGTTCACAGGTATGATTGTCACGAGGATTAAACAGCAATAAATCTCCCGGTGTAATGGTGTACTCTTTATTTTTACAAGATAAAAACCGCTGACCTTTTTCTATAAAGCCAATTACATAATATTCGTGAAAATGATTGGGGAATTTTTGCATCAGTCCTTGAAAATGATAGGCTTCTATCTTTAATTGGGTATCGTATTTTACCGTTCGTATCTCTTGTTTCATAAAACTTGTCCTCTTTTCTTGATTGTCTGTTACTTAGTGTACCATAGGTTGCAATAGCAATCTTGTATGATATTGCCTTTTTAAAATTGTAGGCATCTTCCTTTTTTATTGTAAAGTAGATGTAGTTAAGGTATAATATGAAAGCATTTATTACTTAACTGAAAGGAATTAAAAATGTACAAAAACATAGATTTAGATCAGATAAAAACAGACGCAGAACCACCCATGACAGAGCCCGAACGCCAATACTATTTTATGGCAAAGGTAAAGAAGATAATAAAGGCGGAAAGTGAAACTTTAGGTCGCCCATTACGTTCGGCGGTTACAACTTTCGGCTGTCAGATGAATGCCCGCGATTCCGAGAAATTAGTGGGTATTTTGGAGCTTGTTGGGTATCAAATGACAGAAGAGGAAAATGCAGATTTTGTTATTTTTAATACCTGTACCGTGAGAGACAATGCCAATCAGCGGGTGTATGGAAGATTGGGAGAATTAAAGAATCGAAAACGAAAAAATCTTCATATGAAGATTGCACTCTGCGGCTGTATGATGCAGGAGCAAACTGTAATCGACAAGATAAAGGAAAGCTATCGATTTGTGGATTTAATATTCGGGACACATAATATCTTTAAATTTGCAGAGCTTTTATATACCTCTTTTGAGACAAAAAATATGATAGTAGATATCTGGGAGGATACGGATAAAATTGTAGAGGATCTTCCCATAGAGAGAAAATATTCTTTTAAATCCGGTATCAATATTATGTATGGCTGTAATAATTTTTGCAGCTATTGCATTGTTCCCTATGTAAGAGGCAGGGAGAGAAGCCGTAGCCCCAAAGATATTATCAGAGAGATAGAAAGACTGGTTGAGGACGGTGTGGTGGAAATCATGCTTTTAGGTCAGAATGTAAATTCATACGGTAAGAATCTGGAAGAGCCCATGTCTTTTGCAGAGCTTTTGGGTGAGGTGGAGAAAATTGAAGGGCTTAAGAGAATCCGCTTTATGACCTCACATCCCAAGGATTTATCCGAGGAATTGATACAGGTTATGAAACATTCAAGTAAGATAGCACGTCACCTTCATCTGCCACTACAGGCAGGCTCCGACCGTATTTTAAAAGCTATGAACAGAGGGTATACAAAGGAGCAGTATTTATCACTGGCAAAGCGTCTCAGGGAAGAGATTCCCGATATTGCCATTACCACGGATTTGATTGTGGGTTTTCCGGGAGAAACACTTGCGGATGTAGAGGAAACTATTGATGCAGTGAGGCAGGTGAAGTATGAAAATGCTTTTACATTTATCTATTCTAAGCGTACCGGCACACCCGCTGCAGCAATGCCGGGTCAGGTAGCGCCCGAAGTGATAAAGGAAGGCTTTGACAAATTATTAAAGGTGGTACAGGAAACGGCAAGAGAGCAGATAAAACGTTATGAGGGACAGGTAATGGATGTGCTGGTAGAGGAAATAGATGAGCATAATCCTTTGCTTTTGACCGGACGTCTTTCTAATAATACATTGGTACATTTTCCGGGAAATTCAACTCTGATAGGCAGTCTTGTAAATGTAAGGCTTTTGGAATGCCATGGCTTTTATTATGTGGGAGAATTGGATACATAAGGTCTGAACGCAACGAACTTTGAGCAAAGATACTTGCATTTTAGAATAGAGAGAGATATCATGGAAGACGTGCGCTGCTAAAAATAATATAGGAGTCTGACATGGATAAATTAAAACCAAAATTATTTTCTTTACTGAAATCTTATACAAAGGAGCAATTTTTAAAAGACGTTATAGCAGGTGTAATAGTAGCAATTATAGCATTACCTCTTTCCATTGCCTTGGCACTGGCTTCCGGCGTTACCCCTCAGATGGGTATATATACAGCAATTATTGCCGGCTTTGTAATTTCATTTTTGGGAGGAAGCAGGGTTCAGATAGCGGGACCGACAGCTGCATTTGCAACCATTGTTGCCGGTATCGTAGCTAAAAACGGTATGGACGGTCTGGTTGTGGCTACTATTATGGCGGGCATTATACTTATCATAATGGGCTTGTTTAAAGTCGGCAATCTGATCAAATTCATTCCTTATACGATAACAACCGGCTTTACAGCCGGTATTGCGGTTACGATTATTATCGGACAATTAAAGGATTTTATGGGGCTTACCATCATAACAAAAGAACCGGTAACCGAAACCGTGGAAAAGCTTGTATCAGTGGGTCGTTCTATTGGAACAATCAACCTGTGGGCGCTGATGATTGGTTGTATTTGTTTGGTTATTTTGATTGCATGGCCACGCTTGCCCTTGCTTTCCAAAATACCGGGCTCTTTGGTTGCGGTATTGGTAAGCGGTATTGTAGTAGCAATATGTCATCTGCCTGTACATACAATCGGAGATTTATATACAATCTCCAATCAGCTGCCATCTTTTAATCTGCCTATAATTAATTTTAATATGGTAAAAACACTTTTACCCGATGCTTTCACCATTGCGATATTGGCAGGTATTGAATCCTTATTATCCTGTGTAGTGGCCGACAGTATGGTTAACAGCAAACATCGCTCCAATATGGAATTGGTGGCACAGGGAGCCGGTAATATTGCATCGGCATTGTTTGGTGGTATTCCCGCAACAGGAGCCATTGCAAGAACGGCAGCCAATGTAAAAAACGGTGGACGTACTCCCATAGCGGGTATGGTACATTCCATTACACTTCTTTTGATATTAGTGATACTCATGCCTTATGCAGCCTTGATTCCCATGCCTGCCATAGCGGCGATATTATTTAAGGTAGCCTATGATATGTGCGGGTGGAGAGAGTTTGTGAATTTATGCAGGACTTCTCCCAAAAGTGATATTATTGTATTGGTGCTTACTTTTGTCCTCACTATTGTGTTTGATTTAGTAGTAGCCATTGAAGTTGGTATGATTTTAGCGGCGGTACTTTTTATGAAACGAATGAGCGAAGAAACTGCAGTGGAAGGCTGGAAATATGCAAAGGAAGAGGAAGAGTCAGAGGAAAATCCTTTATTGGCTATTCCTAAGAACACTTTAGTTTATGAAATCAGCGGTCCCATGTTTTTCGGTGCAGCGGATAAATTATTAAAAATCAGTCTAAAGGACAAAACGAATTGTCTGATTCTCTGTATGAGAAGCGTAAATGCCATAGATGCCACCGCCATGCGTAATTTTGAGAAGATTTTAGAGACCTGTAATAGGAATAAAGTAACACTTCTTTTTTCCTATGTAGCGGAACAGCCTATGTCTATTATGCATAAATCCGGATTCGCAAACAGGGTCGGCCTTGATCATTTTTGCATGCATATTGAAGAAGCAATTATGAAAGCCAAAGATTTACAATAACTATATTTTGTGGTAATATAAAAGGCGGATATGCATATGTTGTATACCGCCCTTTCTTTTGGGGGTTAAGAGATTTTAATTTAGAAAACAGGTGATGAATAGTGGCAGAATATACTCCCATGATGAAACAGTATTTAAACATTAAAAAAGAACATCCTGACTGCATACTTTTTTGTAGATTGGGGGATTTTTACGAAATGTTTTTTGAGGATGCCATAATAGCCTCAAAGGAACTGGAAATAACCTTAACCGGTAAGGATTGCGGGCAGGAGGAACGTGCCCCCATGTGCGGCGTGCCCTACCATGCGGTGGAAGGATATTTGAATAAACTGATCGGTAAGGGCTATAAGGTGGCTATCTGCGAACAGGTAGAAGATCCCAAACAGGCCAGAGGTTTGGTAAAGAGAGAGGTAGTAAGGATTGTAACACCCGGAACGAATATGGATATCGGGGCATTAGAGGAATCCAGAAATAACTACCTGATGTGCATTACTTATATGCAGACAGGAATCGGAATTTCTCTGGCAGATGTTTCCACAGGTGATTATTTTGTTACGGAAGTGGATGACCTAAGAGGACTGATGGATGAGATTATCAAATATCAGCCCAGGGAAATCATTTGTAATGATGCCTTTTTGGTCAGCGGTATGGATATAGAGGATTTGAAAGGACGGCTGGGCATTACCATATATGCTCTGGAGCCTCATTTTTTTGATGATGAATCCTCAAAGCGCTGTTTAATGAAGCATTTTCATGTGAATACATTAATCGGGCTGGGACTAGATGATTTTCCGACTGGTTTAATTGCGGCAGGTGCTCTTTTGCAATATTTATATGACACACAGAAGACCTCCTTGCAGCATATCAGTCATATTTATCCTTACATAACAAGTAAATATATGCTGCTGGACAGCTCAACCAGACGCAATTTGGAATTGACGGAAACACTTCGGGAAAAGCAAAAGAGGGGTTCTCTTTTATGGGTTTTGGATAAAACCAAAACCGCAATGGGCGGACGTACCTTAAGAAGCTTTATCGAGCAGCCTTTGATTGAAAAGGCGGAGATTGAGAATCATCTTGATGCAGTGGAAGAATTGTGCGAGGATTCCGTTTCAAGAGATGAAATCAGGGAATATTTAAATCCGATTTATGACCTGGAAAGACTGTTAAGCCGGGTCAGCTACAAGACTGCCAATCCCAGAGATTTGATTGCTTTCGGAAAGTCATTGGAGATGCTTCCCCATATTAAGACCGTTTTAGGTACTTTTAAAAAAGAAATCCTCTCAAATATCAGAGAAGATATAGACGGACTGGAAGATATCTGTTTCCTGATTGAACAATCCATCGAAGAAGAGCCCCCCATATCCGTTAGAGAAGGCGGTATGATTAAGGACGGCTTTAATGAGGATATCGACAAGCTGCGCAATGCAAAACGGGAAGGCAAAAATTGGCTTGCGGAATTGGAAAACGAAGACCGTGAGCGTACAGGCATTAAAAATTTAAAAATAAAATATAATAGAGTCTTCGGTTATTATTTTGAAGTAACAAATTCTTATGCATCCCTTGTGCCGGAAGACTATATCCGTAAGCAGACCTTAGCCAATGCGGAACGTTATACCACACCTCGCTTAAAGGAATTGGAGGACAGTATATTAAATGCAGAGGACAAGCTTAATACGCTGGAATATGATCTTTTCTGCAAAATAAGAGATTCTATTGCGTTAGAAATTGAAAGAATACAGCGTACGGCAAAGGCCATTGCAAAGTTGGATGTATTTGCATCCCTTTCCCTTGTTGCGGAGAGGAATTCTTATGTCAGACCTAAGCTGAATGAAAAGGGGATTATTGACATCAAGGATGGCAGACATCCCGTTGTGGAAAAAATGATAGTCAATGATATGTTTATTGCAAACGATACTTATCTTGACGGTAACAACCATTGCATTTCGGTTATAACCGGACCCAATATGGCAGGTAAATCCACCTATATGCGTCAGACGGCATTGATTGTGTTAATGGCACAAATCGGTTGTTTTGTTCCGGCTAAAAGTGCCAATATCGGGATTGTGGACAGGATTTTCACCAGAGTGGGTGCATCCGATGATTTGGCCAGCGGTCAGTCCACCTTTATGGTGGAAATGAATGAGGTAGCCAATATTCTACGCAATGCCACTCCCAACAGTCTATTAATATTGGATGAAATAGGCAGGGGAACCTCCACATTTGACGGCTTATCCATTGCATGGGCCGTGATAGAGCATATCAGCAACAGAAAGATATTGGGAGCGAAAACACTTTTTGCGACTCATTATCATGAGCTGACCGAGCTGGAAGGGAAAATGAACAATGTCAATAATTATTGCATTGCGGTAAAAGAACGCGGGGATGATATCGTGTTCTTAAGAAAGATAGTTAAGGGCGGTGCGGATAAAAGCTATGGTATCCAGGTGGCTAAATTAGCCGGTGTTCCGGATATGGTTATTGACAGAGCCAAAGAAATCGTAAAGCAGCTTTCGGACAATGATATTACGGAAAAGGTACAAAGCATCGCTGCCGGGTCCGGAGGTGAAGGTAAAGTTAAGAAACCGGAGCATTTTGACGAGGTGGATATGGCGCAGATTTCATTGTTTGATACGGTAAAGGATGAAGATGTTTTAACGGAGCTGAAAGAACTGGATGTTACGCATCTGACTCCGATTGATGCACTTAATACATTGTACCATTTACAAAGCAAATTAAAAAACCGTTGGTAGAAAGGGAAGCACATGGCAAAGATACAGATATTAGATTCCGGTACCATTGACAAAATTGCTGCAGGTGAGGTAGTGGAACGCCCCTCAAGTGTGGTAAAGGAATTAGTGGAAAATGCCGTGGACGCCGGGGCCGGGGCAGTAACGGTGGAAATAAAAGAGGGTGGAATCAGCCTAATTCGTGTTACAGATAACGGAAGCGGTATTGAAGCATCCCAGGTGCGGAATGCTTTTTTACGACATGCAACCAGCAAAATTTCATCGGCAGAGGATTTACACCGGGTGAAAAGTCTGGGCTTTCGCGGGGAAGCTCTTTCCAGTATCAGTGCGGTATCGAAGGTAGAATTAATTACCAAGACCAAGGAGAATCTTACGGGGATCCGCTATCTTTGTGAGGGCACCCTTGAAAAAGAATTTTCCGAGGTGGGAGCACCGGAGGGTACCACTATTTTAGTTCGTAATTTATTCTTTAATACACCGGTTCGCAGAAAGTTTTTAAAGCAGCCTCAGACGGAAGGCAGTTATATTATTGATTTAATGGAGCATATGGCATTATCCAGACCGGATGTATCCTTTAAATTGATTGTGAACGGACAAAGTAAATTCCATACTTCAGGCAACGGGGAATTAAAAGAGGTGATTTACCGCATTTATGGCAGGGAAGCTTCTGCAAATCTTGTGGAAATACAGAAGGAAATTCCGGGGTTTTCTGTTTCGGGCTACTTGGGTAAGCCGGTACTCAACCGTTCCAACCGTAATTTTGAAAATTATTATATTAACGGAAGATATGTAAAAAGTGCCCTGCTTGCCAAGGCAATTGAAGACGGATATAAACAGTATCTGATGCAACATAAATTTCCCTTTACCATATTACATTTTACTGTGGATACCGAGTTGGTAGATATCAATGTCCATCCTACTAAAATGGATGTACGCTTTACGGAGGGCTCCCGTGTTTATGATTTTGTTGAAAAAGCAATAGCGGAAGCATTAAGAGAAAAGGAAATGATACCGGAGGCGGTATTGGATGAAAAGAGCAGGAATCGGGAATCTCTAATAAATGAAAATAAGTCAATGCCGGAACCCTTTGAAACGGAACGGACAAAACAATTCCATGTAATGGAGGAAATGAAGTATGAGGCCGAAGAACCTAAAATGCAGGACTTCATGCAAAATCCCGTTTGGAACCGTGTGCTTGGGCAATCATCAGAACAAAAGGGAATAGGAAATGAAGGGATTCATGCAAATATTATAAAGAAAAATGATACCGTGATGTTGGAAAAACATACACAGCTGGATTTATTCGAAGATAAGATGCTCACTGCAGAAAATCGGGCAGAATATCTGATACTGGGACAGATTTTTGATACCTATTGGCTGTTAGCGTTTCGGGATAAGTTATTTTTTGTGGATCAGCATGCGGCCCATGAAAAAGTAAAGTATGAAAGGCTGATTGACCGGTTTCGTAAAAAAACCATTATGACCCAAAATCTGAATCCCCCTATTGTTGTAACGCTTACCGCTAAGGAAGAAGAAGCATTGAAAGAGTACCGGGATGTTTTTGCACATCTGGGATTTGAGATCGAAGAGTTCGGAGGAAGTGAATATGCATTGCGCGGTGTACCGGCAGATCTCTACGGATGTCAGGAAAGAGAGCTGTTTCTGACAGTGATTGATGAACTGACGGAAGGCCCTGTAAATAAAAACCTGGCGGTGGTGGAAGAGAAACTGGCTTCCATGGCATGCAAGGCGGCGGTAAAAGGAAATAACACATTAAATAAAAATGAGATGGAGGCCTTATTGGATGAACTTCTTACATTGGAGAATCCCTATCACTGTCCCCATGGCCGGCCTACTATTATTTCCATGAGCAAATATGAGATAGAAAAGAAGTTTAAGAGGATTGTATAGGAATAGATTATGAAACAAAAAAAACCTTTGATTGTACTGACCGGACCTACAGCAGTCGGTAAAACAAAATTATCCATAGAGCTGGCAAAGGCTGTTAACGGAGAGATTATTTCTGCGGATTCCATGCAGGTTTACCGATATATGGATATCGGCTCCGCTAAAATCAAAAAGGAAGAGACGGAAGGAATTCCCCATCATCTGATTGATATTTTAAAGCCTACGGAAGCGTTTAATGTGGTGATTTTTCAAAAGCTTGTAAAGAAGGCAATTTTAGAAATTTACGGGCGGGGAAACATTCCTATATTAACCGGTGGTACGGGTTTTTATATTCAATCCGTCCTCTATGATATTGATTTTACACAAAATGATGAAAATACGGCATACAGAGAAGAGCTTGAGAAGCTGGCAGAAAAAAAAGGCAGTTCCTATTTGCATGATTTATTAAAAGATGTGGATCAAAAGGCGGCTGAAGAGATTCATCCCAATAATATAAAACGGATCATACGTGCGTTGGAATTCTATCAACAGACAAATCGTTTAATTTCTGAGCATAATGAGAAGGAAAGACTCAAAAACAGCAGGTATGCATCCTGTTATTTTGTATTGAATGACAGCAGGGATAAAATATATGCCCGAATCGAGGAACGAGTGGACCGTATGATAGAAGACGGTCTGGTGGAAGAAGTGAAACGACTGACTAAGATGGGCTGTAAGAGAGAAATGGTATCCATGCAGGGAATCGGTTATAAGGAAATCCTTTCATTTTTGGAGGGTGAAATCAGTCTTGAGGAGGCGATTAGTTTAATCAAGAAAAACAGTCGGCATTTTGCAAAAAGACAGATTACTTGGTTTAAACGGGAAAAGGATGTTATCTGGCTGAATAAACCTGATTTTTCCTATAACGAAAAAGCAATGCTTTCTTTCATGGTTCAAAAAGCAGAGGAGACTTTCAGAAAAGAGGATTTAAATAAGGATGAGCGGTAAGGAAATATTTAATCAATATAAGGCATTGGGAATATCCCATGAAATTTATTCTTATGGGGAAGAGGTACTTTTAGGGTTACGGGAAAGATTTGCCCAAATCGACGAGATAGCAGAATATAACCAGCTCAAGGTACTGGCAGCCTTTCAAGCACATCAGATCAGCGAGGCCTGTTTACTGGGTACAACCGGCTACGGTTATAATGATCTTGGCAGGGATAAGCTGGAAGAGGTATATGCCTCCGTTTTTCATACGGAGGATGCATTGGTACGTCCCCAGATTACCTGTGGAACACATGCACTGGCCCTTGCGCTTTTGAGCAATCTGCGGCCGGGGGACGAGCTGATGTCGCCGGTAGGAAAGCCCTATGATACCTTAGAAGAGGTAATCGGCATCAGGCCTTCAAAAGGATCCTTAAGGGAATATGGAATCACTTACAGACAGGTGGAGCTTCTGCCCGACGGAAGCTTTGACTATGAAGGGATTAAAAACAATATCAATGATAAAACAAAGCTCATTACGATTCAAAGGTCGAAGGGGTATCAGACCAGACCCACTCTTTCTGTTTCGCAGATCGGAGAGCTCATAGCATTTATTAAGGGTATAAAACCCGATGTAATCTGCATGGTGGATAATTGCTATGGCGAATTTGTAGAGAGAATCGAGCCTTCGGACGCAGGTGCGGATATGGTGGTGGGTTCACTGATTAAAAACCCCGGTGGCGGACTAGCACCCATAGGGGGATATATCGCAGGCAAGAAGGAATGTGTGGAGAATGCGGCTTACCGCCTTACTTCACCGGGATTAGGCAAGGAAGTAGGTGCCTCTCTGGGTATTTTGGGAAGCTTTTATCAAGGCCTGTTTCTGGCTCCTACCGTGACGGCAAGTGCCTTAAAAGGCGCAGTTTTTGCGGCTAATATTTATGAACGGTTAGGGTTTAAAGTAATACCTGACGGGTCTGAGAACCGATATGATATCATACAGGCGGTAGAGCTGGGCACACCGGAAGGCGTGATTGCTTTTTGTCAAGGGATACAGGGTGCTGCACCCATTGACAGCCATGTAACACCGGAGCCTTGGGAAATGCCCGGATATGATGATAAGGTGATTATGGCTGCCGGAGCGTTTGTATCCGGATCATCCATAGAGCTTTCGGCAGACGGTCCCATAAAGCCTCCCTATGCGGTATATTTTCAAGGAGGACTTACCTGGCCTCACGCAAAATTCGGTATTTTAAAATCCCTTCAGGCACTTTATGATAAGCGAATTGTGTCGAAACTTTTTCCGTAATATTTATATACATAACTTGGAAATTGTGTTAAAATTATTCAATGACTGGACAAAAGAAAGAAGTGAGGATACTGGTTTGAAAAAATGGAACTGGACATTGATGATACTGATTTTAATCGGATTTGTCATCGGTCGTTTTATTGGTACTTATTTTGAAGGCACAGGGTTTGGATGGCTCAGTTATGGACAAGCCTTTGGGTTAAGTGAGCCTGTAGTCTTGGATATGGGGTTTATCCTGCTGACTTTCGGATTGAAAATTCAGATTAATATCGCAAGTGTCATCGGAGTTATTATTTCACTTGTGGTATATAGGTTTATTCGTTAAGCTAAACTAAGAGGAGTTCATGCGTAAGAGAAGGTTATAGGAGAAACGTATGGACAAGCAAAACAACAAAAAAAGACAAAAACAAGTACATCTGCGCCCCTATGAGAAGTTCATGGAATTTGGTGCGGAAAATCTAACCGAAAGTGAATTACTTGCAGTAGTAATCAGAACGGGAAGCAGGGACGAGGATGCGGAAAACCTAGCCGCACATATTTTGAATATTGCATCCTATGGCAATCAGGGTATTTTAGGTCTTCATCGTATCAGTTTAGAACAATTATTACAGATTAAGGGAATCGGCAGAGTTAAGGCCATCCAGATTAAATGCGTAATGGAATTGTGCACACGTGTGGCAAGGGCAAAGGCGGGAGAAGGACTTTCTTTCACCCATTCCGGTTCCGTAGCGGCCTATTACATGGAAACGCTCAGACATCGAAATCGGGAATGTGTGTTTTTGCTCATGCTGGATACAAAAGGAAATCTCATAAAAGAGACGGAATTATCCAAGGGAACTGTAAAATCATCTCTATTATCACCCAGAGAGGTGTTTGTTGAGGCCCTGAAGGCGGAGGCGGTGCACCTTATTCTTCTTCATAACCATCCAAGCGGAGATCCAACCCCAAGCAGGGAAGATATGGCGGTTACAGCCGGAATTGCAGAATTAGGCAAAAAGCTTGACATACCGCTCATAGACCATATTATAATTGGGGATAACAAATATATCAGCTTTAAAGAACAAGGTTACCTATAGAAAGGGGTTATATTTTGGCCAATAATGTATTCGGTATCGATCTCGGTACCAACAATATTAAAATTTATAGCAAAAATGAAGATAGTATCATGGTAGAAAAGAACATGATTGCCATTGAAAATAAAAACACACTTTTTGCATATGGAAACTCTGCTTTTGAAATGTATGAGAAAGCACCCGTAAATATTCATATTTCTTATCCGCTTTGTCATGGAGTAATTGCAGATATCAAAAATATGGAAACGCTGATCAGATATTTCATCGGAAATTTAATGAAAGGAAATATGAAACCGGCTGATTATTACATTGCAGTACCTACAGATGTGACCGAAGTGGAAAAAAGAGCGTTCTATGATTTGATTCGGAATTCGGGTGTGAAGGCACGCAAGATTATGGTGGTGGAAAAAGCAGTGGCAGACGGATTGGGAATGGATATTGATGTAAAAAATTCCCAAGGTGTGTTAATTGTAAATGTAGGTTATAATACGACGGAAATCTCCATTCTATCTCTGGGTGGAATTGTACTGAGTAAATTGATTAAGATAGGCGGATTGAAATTTGACGAAGCAATTAAAAGTGCAGTCAGACGCGAATTTTCCTTAATAATCGGTGGAAAGACCGCAGAAAATGTAAAAATGGATTTAAGGGAATTGAGTGAGGATGGCAGGGGAGCTGTTGTATACGGTAGGGATATTGTGACCGGATTACCTGTGGAACGGGAAATTCCGGCTTCTTTGGTGGATGCTTCATTAGAAGAGCATTTTAATACTATTATTGACAATGTTAAAGTAATCCTGGAACGTACTCCGCCCGAGCTTGCGGCAGATATTTATCGTCATGGTATTTACTTAACAGGCGGTGCTTCTCAAATCAATCATCTGGCTGAAAAAATTGCAAGCGGAACCGGACTCAAGGTGAATGTATCTGAGAATCCACTTGAGAGCGTAGTAATCGGTATTTCTAAAATTATTAAGGATGAGAACTATAAAACTATAGCATATGCAATTGAAGGAATGAGTAAATGAGCCCGATAGTAAAGAGAAAAGGGGAGAGGTTTACATTACCAAGTAAATATCTCCTTTTTATTTTAACAGTCCTGTGCACGGGTATGATGCTGATGACCTTTAGCACGGATATATTTAACGGACCGCTTAATACGGTAGCGGCTTATGTTATTATGCCCTTTCAGCGTGGAATCAGCAGTGTGGGCGGCTGGTTTTCTGCACGCTCGGATGAATTGGTGCAAATCAGGACGCTGCTTACTGAAAATGAGGAGTTAAAACGTCAGGTTAATGAGTTAACGATTGAAAATATCCAGCTTCAGCAGGAAAAATATGAACTGAATACCTTGAGGGAATTGTACAAGCTGGATGGTCAATATGATACCTATGAAAAAGTAGGTGCCAGAATTATTCTCATGGATTCCGGAAACTGGTATCATTCCTTTACCATAGATAAAGGCAGCGAGGACGGAATAGCGGTGGATATGAATGTAATTGCGGGAGGCGGTGCCGAAGGCGGATTGGTAGGGCGTATTGTATCCGTTGGAGCGCATACGGCAAAAGTAGTATCCATTATTTCCGATAACTCCAATGTCAGCGGACAGATGCTGGCAACGGGTGACAGATTGATGGTATCCGGTGATTTGAAAATGATGCAGAACGGGGTCATAGGATTTTCACAGCTTTTAGACAGTGCCGGAGTGGTGGTTACCGGTGATAAAATTGTAACATCCGACATCAGTGACAAATACCTGCCCGGTATTCTCATCGGCTATATCGGTGATATTAATCTGGGTTCCAATAAATTGACCAAATCAGGTTCCGTAACACCTGCGGTGGATTTTGAACACTTGGATGAAGTACTTGTTATATTAGAATTAAAGGAAAATTTCACTAAATAAATACATACGATGCAATAACCTGCATAGAAAGGAAAATGCTTTGAGACGTAAATTCATAGTGGCTTTTTTAATTATATTTTGTTTTCTTTTACAAAGCACTACCTTTCAAAGCATTGCCTTTAACGGAATCGTCCCGAATCTCCTTATTGTGCTAACCTCTGCTTTTGGATTTATGCGTGGTGAAAAAGAAGGCTTGATTATTGGTTTTTTCTGCGGGCTGATCAGTGATATTTTTTTCGGGGATGTAATCGGATTCCATGCACTTGTAATGATGTATATAGGTTTTTTAAACGGTAAATTTTCAGGCGGTTTTTATCCCGAGGATATTAAGCTTCCTCTCGCTCTGATTATAGTAAGTGATTTAACTTATGGCATCATTTGTTATGTTTGCATGTTCTTATTGCGTGGCAGACTGGATTTCCCATATTATTTCCTGCATGTAATATTGCCGGAGATAGTTTATACAACAATAGTGATGCTCCTTTTGTACCCCTTGGTTTTATTTATCAATGTACGATTGGAGAACAGAGAAAAAAGAGGTGCCTGATAAATTGTTTGAAAGAATGAGAAAACAATTAATTGCATTTTTAACCAGTAGGATTACGGTCATGGTTCTTATTGTTTTTGTAATGGGAGGCATATTAATTTATAGATTGTTTGAATTGCAGATTGTAAGAGGCGAAGAGTTTCTTAACAATTTCATCCTACAAAGTAAAAAAACAAGAGAAGTGAATGCTACCAGAGGAAATATCTATGACCGTTATGGTGAAATACTTGCTTATAATGAGCTTGCCTATTCTGTTAAAATAGAAGATGTCTACGAGACCGGTAAAAACAAGAATAAGCTGCTGAATGCCAATATCTATAAATTAATAAAGCTCATAGAAAAAAAAGGCGATACCATAATTACTGATTTTGGGATTATGCTGGATGAAAACGGTGAGTTTGTATTTAGAATGACGGATGATACCAAGCGGCTGCGTTTTTTAGCGGATGTGTACGGAGAAAGCTTTATAAAGGATTTAACGCTGGAGCAGCAAACGGCGACTCCCTTAGAAGTAATGCAGTTTTTAGGAGCACGCTATGACATCGGTGAAGTCGGTGAAACTAAAAAAGATTTTATTGTTGGAAAGGGTTATACCAAATCAGAATTTTTAAAAATGGTAACTATTCGGTATGCTATGGGCCTTACTACCTTTCAAAAGTACATAGGTACCACGGTAGCGAAAGATATCAGTGAAGAAACAAGAGCGGTTATTATGGAAAATCTGTCGGAACTGGATGGAGTTTCCATAGAAGAGGACCCTGTACGTAGATATGAGGACAGCGTCTATTTTTCACAGATAATCGGGTATACAGGTAAGATTTCTTCGGATGAGTTGGAAACTTTAAACGAACAGGATTTGCAGGGCGGTGAAAACGGCCAATATTCCCTCAATGATGTAGTAGGAAAAACAGGGATTGAAGCCTATATGGAGACAACCCTTAGGGGAACCAAAGGGATAGAAACGGTTTATGTAAATAATACAGGTAAAGTAATCAGTATAGACGAGGATGAGTCATGGGAACCGGTTGCCGGGAATGATGTATATTTGACCATTGATAAAAACCTACAGATAGCAACCTATAATATTTTAGAACAGCAGATAGCCGGTATTCTATTAGATAAAATAAAAAATGCAAAAGAATATACGGGCAACACCAATTCCAGTAAGGAAATGTATATTCCAATCTATGATGTTTACTTTGCTTTGTTTGATAATAGTGTAATAGATTTAGACCATATGGCATCTCCCTATGCAGGTGAATATGAAGAGCTTGTTTATGAGAAACATGAAGTATATCGTGCTGAGGTCTATGAAAAGCTCTTAGAGGAGTTGACTGTAAAGGAGACTCCCTATAATAAACTTAACAAAGAATACCAGGTTTATGAAAGTAATATCGTGGAATATCTGCAAAAGAGGGGGATTCTTCAAGAGAGTTTGATTGATATACAGGATGCCACCTATAAGGCTTGGAGAGAAGAGGAAACCATAAGCCTTTCCGAGTATCTGCATTACGCAATCTCCATGGGATGGGTGGATGTGACTAAATTGGAATTAGACAGTCAATATGCTGATTCCGAAGAAATTTATGATAAAGTTGTAGACAGTATATTTTTGATTTTAGACAATACGGTGGAATATCAGAAAAAACTGTTTAAATACATGTTAAAAAACGATGTAATTAACGGAAAACAGGTCTGCTTTATATTATGCGAGCAGAGAAGAGTTGAAATCAATGAACAGGATGTTTCCCTTTTATATGATGGAAAGATTACTGCCTATGATTTCATGATAAACCGTATCAGGAACCTGGATATAACACCGGCACAGCTTGCATTAGATCCTTGCAGCGGCTCCATTGTAATAACGGATATCCATACAGGAGATGTACTGGCATTGGTATCTTATCCAAGCTATGACAATAATAAAATGGCCAATACGGTTGATGCACAATACTATGCAAGCCTGCAGTCCGATAAATCGCATCCTTTATTAAACTATGCAACACAATATAAATCTGCGCCCGGTTCTACTTATAAGATGGTATCCGCTACGGCAGGTTTAATGGAGGGAATTGTCAATCCTAAAACAACAGTAACCTGTATGGGAAGCTTTAATGTGGTTACACCGCCTCCCAAATGTTGGGTTTTTCCTGGAGCACACGGCTCACAAAATGTATCCGGTGCGATTCGTAATTCTTGTAATATTTTCTTTTATCAGTTAGGATATAATTTAAGTACTGTTAACGGAGCCTATAATGCAAATGAAGGTTTAACTACGCTTGCAAAATATGCCCAAATGTTTGGACTCACTGAAAAATCAGGTGTAGAAATAGCTGAATATGTACCCGATATTTCGGATGAATTACCGATTCAGTCTGCAATCGGACAGGGAAGTAATAGCTTCACTACGGTAGGACTTGCCCGTTATGTGGCAACGGTTGCTAACAGCGGAACCTGTTATGATCTTACCCTGCTGGATAAAGTTACAAGCTTAGACGGAAAAATAATAGAGGAGTTTAAGCCTGAAATCATAAATACCGTTGATATGCCGAAGGAAAATTGGGATTTAATACATACGGGTATGCGTGGAGTGATACAGAATATGTCTTATTACAAAAATTTAGGGGTTGATGTGGCAGGCAAGACCGGTACCGCTCAGGAAAGTACCACAAGAGCCAATCATGCCTTGTTTGTAGGATATGCTCCCTATGAGAATCCCGAAATTGCTATTGCAACCCGTATTGCATTCGGCTATTCTTCTGGCTATGCAGCGCAGACCAGTAAAGAAGTGATCAGATATTATTTTGACCTTGCAGATGAAGAAGAAATTCTGACCGGTGAGGCCAATAACATGGATGATGTTACCTATGGCGATTAACTAAAGATTAATAAAATTTATAGGTAATTGCGAAAGGAGAATTTTGCTAAATGAAAGATGCAGTAGTGATTAAGAGTTATCAAAACGGTATCTCCCTATTGCTAAATCCGGAAAGTTCCTTTGAAGAACTAATTAATGAACTGATTTATAAATTCACAGAGTCAAAGGCTTTTTTTGGAGAGGCTAAAATGGCACTTTCCATGGAGGGTAAACAATTAAATGATGCGGAGCAATTAAGGGTAATTGAAGTGATAAGGAATCACAGCGATCTCAATATTGTCTGTGTGGTAGGAAGAGACGAAGAAACAGAGCAGCATTTTATTAAGGCTCTTGAAAAGGTGGACAGGCATTTCTCACATGGGGATGCTGCGGGACAATTTTACAAAGGTACTTTAAAGAATAAACAAATCATTGAAACAGAAACAAGTATTGTCATCTTAGGAGATGTTTACCCCGGTTCTAAGGTTGTTTCCGCCCATAACATTATTGTATTAGGCGGGTTATACGGAGAAGCCTACGCCGGCGGAAACGGCGAAGAAGGACATTATGTAGTAGCGCTTGAAATGGCGCCGGAAAGGTTAAAAATCGGCGATTTCAAATATAAGAGTAATAAACCGGCTAAATGGGGGATAAAACCCAAGGTAACGCCACAGATAGCCTATATCAAAAATGACAGGCTGTATCTGGAATCCCTTACAAAAGAATTGCTAAGTGCTTTCTAGTTCGTTATCATTATGAACCGGACTGGGTACTGGTGGACGATTAATATTTAATGCCGTTTTTGGGCAAAAGGAGGATGTATGAGTGAAGTAATCGTCGTCACATCAGGAAAAGGCGGTGTGGGTAAGACCACCACATCTGCAAACGTTGGTACAGGTCTTGCACGTATGGGAAAAAAGGTTTGTCTGATAGATACAGACATCGGTCTTCGTAATCTTGATGTGGTTATGGGGCTGGAAAACCGAATAGTTTACAATCTTGTAGATGTCATAGAAGGTAATTGCAGGGTGAAGCAGGCTCTCATAAAAGATAAGCGAAACCCTACACTTTATTTAATGCCTTCTGCACAGACAAGGGATAAATCGGCTGTTACACCGGAACAAATGGTAAAAATGATTAACCATTTGAAAGAACAATTTGACTATATTATTTTGGATTGTCCCGCAGGCATTGAACAGGGCTTTAAAAATGCAATTGCCGGAGCGGACAGGGCTTTAGTGGTATCCACACCCGAGGTATCAGCTATCAGGGATGCTGACAGGATAATAGGTCTTTTAGAAGCAAATGAGCTGAAAAAAATTGATTTAGTCATTAACCGTTTACGTTATGATTTAGTGAAAAGAGGAGATATGATGTCCGCTGCAGATGTGGTAGATATTTTAGCGATTCCCTTGATCGGCATTGTGCCCGATGATGAGAATATAGTTATCTCCACCAACCAGGGAGAGCCGCTTGTAGGAAACGGCACGCCTGCCGGAATTGCTTTCCAAAATATCTGTCATAGGATAACAGGTAAGGAGGTTCCTTTTATGAATTTTGAAAAAGGGATTTCGTTTTGGACAAGGGTAACCGGAATTTTTCATAGAATATAAGGAGGCGGCCAGATGAGACATTTTTTCCGAAGAAAAAGTTCAAAAGAGATAGCAAAAGACAGGTTGAAAATACTGCTCATATCAGACAGGGTAAATTGTTCTCCCGAAATGATGGAAATGATTAAAGCGGATATAGCCAAGGTCATATCAAAATACATGAAGATTGATGCCAAGAGCATGGAAATACAAATCAGCAAAACGGGAACAAAAGGCGGCAGAAATATGAAAACGCCCACCTTATATGCAAATATCCCTATCATAGATTTGAACCAATAGGCAGAAGGAAGATATATGTTCAAACAATACCGGTTACGGGATTATAATTTCAAATTAATCATTATGGTGCTAGCAGTGTCCGGCATAGGAGTAATGGCTATAGGAAGCGCCAAGGAGGCCCTGTTTTCTAAACAAATTGCAGGTATACTTCTTGGCTTGCTCTTCATGATCGGTATTTCATTATTTGATTATACTTTGATACTGAAATTATACTGGCTGATGTATGCCGGTAATCTGATTTTGCTGGCTGCGGTTCTTTTTTCCAAAGTAGGAGATGATGCGGGGGGGGCCCAAAGATGGTTGGAACTTGGAAGTTTTCGTTTCCAACCTTCAGAAACTGCTAAAATCATATTGATTTTATTCTTTGCACAGTTTATTATGAAACATAGGGAACGTTTTAATACGTTTAAATACATTATCTTATGTGTCGTGTTGGTTGCGGTGCCATGGGTATTGATATTCAAACAACCTGATTTATCTACAAGTATTGTCATTTTACTGGTCTTTTGTTCGGTAATGTTCATAGGCGGATTAAGCTATAAGGTAATCTGCGGTATTCTTGCAATTGTTGTTCCGTCGTTACTTATCTTTCTGAGTCTGGCATTACAGCCCGATTCCATTTTAGTAAAAGAAGAGATTATAAAAGGCTATCAGCAAACAAGAATTTTGGCTTTTATCAATCCCGAAGAGTATGCCACTGAGGAAGCTTACCAGCAACTTAATTCCATAACGGCAATCGGTTCCGGACAGCTGGACGGAAAAGGATATAAGACCAATGAAATCAGTTCCGTTAAAAACGGCAATTATATTTCAGAGCCGGAAACCGATTTTATTTTTGCGGTAATCGGAGAAGAGTTCGGATTTAAAGGGAGCTGTGTGGTAGTTGCTTTATTATTGTTGATTTCCTTGGAGTGTTTTTCCGTGGCAAGGAAAGCGAAAGATTTGGCCGGTACGATAATAGCAGGTGGCATAGGTGCGCTTGTGGCATTTCAAAGCTTTATTAATATAGGGGTGGCAACCTTTATTCTACCAAACACAGGGCTTCCCCTACCTTTTATCAGCAATGGACTTACCTCCTTGGTAAGTTTATATATAGGGATGGGGTTTGTAATAAATATAAGATTACAATGTAAACGATAAATGGGGCAAAATAAGAGAGGGTTGATACTATGAAAATTGCGTTGATAGCGCATGATGCAAGAAAAAAATTGATGCAGAATTTCTGCATTGCATACAGGGGAATTTTAAGCAAAAATGAGCTTTATGCCACCGGCACAACAGGAAGGCTGATTGAAGAGGTAACCAACCTTTCCATTCATAAATACCTTGCCGGTCATTTAGGCGGTGAGCAGCAAATCGGTGCACAGATTGAGCATAATCAGATAGACCTTGTTATCTTCTTAAGAGATCCGCTCTCACCCAAGACACATGAACCGGATGTGAATAATGTTATGCGTTTATGCGATATGCATAATATACCCCTTGCAACCAATTTGGCATCTGCCGAACTATTGATTAAATCACTTGACAGAGGAGATTTAGAGTGGCGTGAAATGTACAAATAAGAGAAAATATTTATGCATGGGGTTAATTCTTTCCCTAATGCTCTCTGTTTTAACAGGTTGCGCCGGAAAGTCCTATAGTTTCCCCTATAATGCTGAATATGGTGTCAGTAATTTTCAGATCGTTCAAACGGCGAATGTCTCTTTGGCTACTCCGTTTGCAGAAGACTTGTGCATTGTTGTACAGGATGTCTCGGATAATGAAAATATTGAAATATCCGGGTCGGGGGCTGCGTTTCTTTGTGATGTAAACAATTCCGAAGTACTATATGCTAAAAATGTACACGAGAGATTACATCCGGCCAGTCTTACAAAAGTGATGACTGCACTGGTTGCCTTAAAATACGGTTCCATGGATCAAGTTCTTACTGCCACAAGTTCTGTTATTATTACGGAACGGGGTGCCCAGCTTTGCGGATTAGAGGTGGGTGATACCATGACATTGTCGCAAGCCCTCCATATTCTGTTAACTTATTCCGCCAATGATGTTGCCATGCTGATTGCAGAGGGTGTTGGCGGCAGTGTGGAAGGATTTCTTGAACTGATGAATAAAGAGGCAATGGAAATCGGAGCTACCAATACATGCTTTTCTAATCCCCACGGACTGACGGCTGAAAATCATTATTCTACCGTCTATGATTTATATCTGATATTTAATGAAGCAATTAAGTATGAGACCTTTCGTGAAATTATTCATATGACTAACTACAGTACCGTATATTATGATAAAGATGGTAAAGAGGTGGAATTATCTGTTAGATCTACTAATTTATATTTCCGGGGGAATTATAAGGCACCGGATAATATAACTTTAGTGGGAGGTAAAACGGGCACAACTCATGCAGCGGGACATTGTTTAATACTTTTAGTAAGGGATACTACCGGAGCTCCGTATATTTCCGTCATTCTACGTACAGAATCAAACGATATATTGTACGAGGAAATGACAACGCTACTGAATGAAATAGGGAAATAGTAGTTGTTTTTTAAGAGGATATATTCTATAATAATAAGTAGATATAATTAAAGCATTATATCAATTTACTTTAGGAGGGTTCACCGATGGTTCAATTGATTACAGGCAACAAGGGTAAAGGCAAAACAAAGCATTTGCTGGATAAAGTAAATAAGGAAGTAAAGAATGTAAATGGTAATATTGTATATCTTGACAAAAATACCAAGCATATGTATGAACTGAATAATAAAGTAAGGTTAATTGACGTATCCGCGTATCCAATAGAAGATACCGATGAATTTCTGGGATTTGTCAATGGTATTATCTCTCAGGACCATGATTTACAACAGATGTATTTTGACAGCTTTTTAAAAATTGCACATTTAGAAGATGGAGACATTATTCCTGCTTTAAGTAAATTGGAAAAGATCAGCGATAAATTTAATATTGATTTTGTCTTGAGTATTTCTAAAGATGAACACGAACTTCCTGAAGAAGCAAAATCAAAGATTATTATCTCTTTATAATACATAAATGAAATCGACAAAGCCTCGGATGCTTTCCGGGGCTTTATTTTGCAACAGAGATAAAAAATAGCGTCATAGGCGCAATGGGGAGAGGAGTGCGGCAAGTGGCAGGTAATAGTTCTTCAAAAGTGACCAAGATAAAAAAGTATCGAAAGCCTCTGAACATAAACATCGGTATGGTAATCTTTGCGGTCATTTTTATTTATGTTTGCATCTGCATCGGCATGTACTTTAAGGATAATCATATTCGCCCATATGAAGTCAGGGAAGGATCTCTTTCTGCAGAAAACCTCTATACGGGGATTGTACTCAGAGAAGAAACCCTGGTAAATGCGGAATCCGCAGGATATGTAAATTACTATGCAAGAGAAGGTGAAAGGGTAGCGGTAGGTAATCTTGTCTATACGGTTGACGAAACCGGCAGGCTGTCCGACTACATAAATAGTGAGGAGCTGGGTGAAAATACTCTTTCTGATTCTGATTTGAATCAGTTAAAAAGTGATATTGTAAATTTTACACATGGATTTTCACCGGAAAATTTTACAACAACCTATGATTTTAAGTATGAGGTTAAGGGAACCGTATTAAGATTAGCGAATGCTTCTTTAATGGAGAGTATAGGAGATTTGAAAAGCGGGGAGCTAAGCAGTATCATAAATCTATCCTATACGCCTTTTACAGGAATCGTTATGTATTGGACGGATGATTATGAAGCACTTACACCCGATATGGTAACCGCTGATCTTTTTAAAACCACAGGCTATGAGAAAAAGCAATTAATAAGCAATGCTTTGGTATCCGGTGGGGATGTAGTGTATAAAATTTGCAATAATGAAAATTGGTCTATTGTGATTCCCGTAACAGATCAAAAGGCAGAGGAGCTAAAGGAAGCTGAATTTGTAAAGGTTCGTTTTATGAAAAATCAGGACGAGTCCTGGGCTTCTGTCAACATTTTACATAATGCGGATGGCAATACCTATGCACAGCTGTCCTTTACCAATTCCATGGTCAATTTTGTTAATGACCGTTTTTTGGAAATAGAGCTGCTTTTAAACGATGAAAAAGGATTAAAAATACCCAATAGCTCTATAGTTGAAAGAGAGTTTTTCTTAATTCCTCAAAATTATATTACACGGAGCGGTGATACCGATTCCTATGGTGTTTTGCGGGAAGCCGTATTAGAGGACGGTACGCAGAGTACCGAATATGTAGAGGTTAGTATCTATAGTTTGGTTGATGAAGAATATTATGTGGATGCCGGAGTCATACAAAGCGGAGATCATCTGTTTCTGCCTGATTCCACGGAAACTTATACGGTCAGTAAAAGAGCCACTCTGATAGGGGTTTATAATATGAATAAGGGTTATGCGGATTTCAGACAAATAGAGATATTGTATCAAAACGACGAGTATGCCATTGTTCGTTCCAATACAGACTATGGTTTGAATGTGTATGATTTGATTGTGCAAGATGCTTCCAGCGTGGTAGCAGACCAGTTTATTTATAAATAGACAGGGAGGATGGAACTTGATTAAGGAAAATATCATAACGGTCAGACATAATATGGAGATGGCTTGTAAGCGTTCAGGAAGAAAACCGGAAGAAGCTTTGCTGATAGCCGTTACCAAGACAAAACCGATATCCCAGCTTCAGGAAGCCTATGATGCAGGGTGTCGTGACTTTGGTGAAAACAAAGTGCAGGATTTGATAAAGAAATATGAGCAGCTTCCTAAAGATATAAAATGGCATATGATAGGACATTTGCAGCGTAATAAAGTAAAATATATTGTGGATAAGGTTTTTTTAATCCATAGTGTTGATTCCTATGAACTGGCGGAAACAATCAGTAAAGAAGCGGTTAAGAAACAAATATCTGTTAATATTCTGGTTGAAGTGAATATAGCGGGTGAGGAAAGTAAGTTTGGTGCAGCCCCTGATGAAGCTTTGGAACTGATTAGAAAAATTTCTGGTTTACCGGGGATTTGTGTCAAAGGGTTGATGACAATAGCACCATATGTAGAAAATGCTGAAGAAAATAGACAATACTTTGTGAATCTACGTCAATTATCTGTTGACATAAGGAATGAAAACATTGATAATGTCAATATGAAGATACTGTCTATGGGGATGACAGGAGATTATGCCGTTGCTGTTGAAGAAGGTGCTACCTATGTAAGAGTCGGTACCGGCATATTTGGGGAAAGAGATTACGGACTTTTTAATTAAGTAAGGAGAGTGTTACTATGGGAGTAATGGACAAGTTTTTGAATTATATGAAACTAAATGATGAAGATGATTATGATACCGATGATGATTATCTGGATGACGATGATTATGCTGATGAACCTACCGTTAAAAACTCATTTAAGGAACAGGATATAGACAAGCCCATTACCAGAAAACCGGCAGCTAAAGTAACATCCATGCCCAAGAGCAACACAAGAAGAATGCAGGGTGGCGGCATGGAGGTTTGTGTCATTAAACCAACCTCTGTAGAGGATGCGAGAGAGATTACAGAGACACTTTTGGCGAATAGGACAGTGGTTCTTAATTTAGAGGGACTCGATGTTGATATAGCACAAAGGATAATTGATTTCACTTCAGGTTCTTGTTTTGCGATTGACGGTAATCTGCAGAAAATATCTCACTATATATTTATTATTACTCCTTCCAGCGTAGATATTTCCGGTGATTTTCAAGATATTTTTAATAGCAGTTCTTTTGATGTTCCGATTAATAACGGATATTAGAGTACATAAGGGCAGATTAATATCTGTCCTTTTTTAAAGAATAAGATACAGGAGGATGAAGGACAGATATCCTTTCATTATAAAATGGGAACAAAGAGATTAGAAATTATGTATGAGAAAAAACCATGCTATAGTATTGTTTATGAACAGTCCTTTGACCGGCTGGCAGAAGAGCTTTTAGCATTGGATACTAAAAATAAAAGATTATGTATTATAACCGACAGTAAGGTAGAGCAGCTATACAGTGATGAAATTCTGAAGAAAATAGCAGGATGCTGTAAGAAAGCAGTCCTGTTTTCTTTTCCTGAAGGAGAAGAGAGTAAAAATCTGGATACCGTAAAGTCTGCATATGAATTTCTTATCAAAGAAGGCTTTGACAGAAAAGATATGTTACTTGCCTTAGGAGGCGGTGTAACCGGAGATTTAACCGGCTTTGTAGCAGCCACTTATTTAAGGGGTATTGATTTTGTGCAGATTCCCACCACACTATTGGCACAGGCAGACAGCTCAATCGGCGGGAAAACCGGTGTTGATTTTGACAGTTATAAAAATATGGTAGGCGCTTTTAAAATGCCAAGATTGGTTTATATGAATGTATCTGTTTTAACAACCTTGGAGGATAGACAGTTTTATTCGGGGTTTGCGGAAGTTATGAAATACGGACTGATTAAGGATGAAGCATATTATATATGGCTCATAGAAAATATGTATGAAATCTGTGACAGGAATCCCGATATTTTACAGGAAATGATCTATCACAGCTGTGAGATAAAAAAACAGGTGGTAGAAAAGGATCCCACTGAAAAGGGAGAGCGGGCACTTCTTAATTTTGGGCACACAATAGGACATGCCATAGAAAAAGCTAAAAACTTTACTTTTTATCACGGCGAGTGTGTAGCTCTAGGGGCGGTTGCCGCGGCTTATATTTCTTATAAGAAGGATATGCTGAGTATGGAGGAATACTATGAAGTCCGTGATATGTTTGTTCCCTTTAATCTACCGATCAGCATAGATAATATAAGTCCGGAGGAAATTGTAAAGCTGACTCATTCCGATAAAAAAATGGAAGCGGGTAAAATCAAGTTTATTCTGCTAAAGGGCATCGGAAAAGCAGTGATTGATGATACTGTTACAGATGAAGAAATATTAAATGCAGTAAATGAAATCTACTTTAGTGAGAGGGATGCAAATGAGTAAATATAAATCAAAGCTTAAATGGACCGGATTGTTCTTTTTAGTCATGCTGGTCTCAATAGCATTGGATCAGTGGACAAAGCTGCTGGCAATCCAACATCTAAAGGGTAAAGGAGCTTATACCTTGCTGGAAGGCGTATTGGAATTTCAATTCTTCACCAATACGGGAATTGCATGGAGTATGTTGGAGGGACAGGTTCTTTTTATATTATTTATGGGATTTTTCTTTCTTGCGGTTATGCTGTTTTGTGTAATTAAGCTGCCAGATAAGAAAAAATTCCGTATTTTATATGTTTTATTCGGGCTTCTTACAGGCGGAGCCATAGGAAATATGGTTGACCGCATTCGTTTGGGATATGTTGTAGATTTTATTTATGTATCCCTGATTGATTTTCCGATTTTTAATGTGGCTGATATGTGTATTGTCATATCTATTATTATATTGGCTATTTTGTATCTCTTTGTTTACAAAGAAGAGGATTTATCTTTTTTAAATTTTAAACAAAAAAAGTACCGAGAGGTGAAATAAAAGTAATATGAATGAGTTTCGTTTTCGGATTACAGAAGAAATGGAAGATATCAGAATCGATAGGTGTATCAGTATGCTTATCGATTCTTTATCGCGCTCTTATATCCAGAAGTTAATGAAAGAAGATGCGGTAACGGTGAATCAAAAACCGGTAAAAGGAAGCTATCGGGTTAAGATTGATGATGATATCTCTTTTTTTCTGCCGGAGGCGGTAGAACCCGATATATTGCCTGAAAAAATCCCTTTGGATATTTTATATGAGGATACAGATATCATTATAGTAAACAAACCCAAGGGCATGGTAGTGCATCCGGCAGCCGGGCACTATAGCGGTACGCTTGTGAATGCACTTATGCATTATTGCAAAAATGAGTTATCCGATATTAACGGTATTTTGCGACCGGGAATTGTTCACCGTATTGACAAGGATACCACGGGCTCTTTGATTGTATGTAAAAATGATATGGCTCACAGGCTTATAGCAGATCAATTAAAGGAGCATACCATAAAACGGCGCTATGTGGCTATCTGCCATGGTGTGATTAAGGAAGAGGAAGGCGTGATTGACAGTCCCATAGGCAGGCACCCCACAGATAGAAAGAGGATGGCGGTAAATGTTAAGGGGAAAAGCGCAAAGACTCACTATAAGGTTCTGCAGAGGTTTGAAAAATACACTTATATAGAATGTATCTTGGAAACAGGCCGGACACATCAGATTCGAGTTCATATGGCAAGTATTGGGCATCCTATTTTAGGAGATGTGATTTATTCTAATATGAAATCAACCTTTAAAACGAACGGACAGACCTTACATGCAAAAATGCTTGGCTTTACACATCCCTCTACGGGAGAATATATGGAGGTCAATGCACCTTTACCTGATTACTTTTTACGGTTATTGGAAATTTTACATTAACTTTTACATTAAATGGCTCTTACTTTAGTATTATTATTACTTATATCAGTAAAATTTACTAAAAATATCATAAACTACTGGAAATTCATCAGCAAAGTGTATATAATAGAGATAAAATAAGCATTGTGCAGAGAGGCAGGGATCAGTATGAATACAGTAATTACGATTGGACGTCAGTTTGGCAGTGCTGGCCGTGAAATAGGAGAAAAGGTTGCTGAGCATTTTGGAATCGGTTATTATGATAAAGAGCTTTTATCCAGAGTGGCAAAAGAGAGTGGATTTTGTGAGGAAATGATTCAGAATCATGATGAACGTCCGACTAATTCTTTTTTATATAATTTGGTGATGGATACCTATTCATTTGGTTATAATACATCCTCCTTTGTGGATATGCCGATCAGCCACAAAGTCTTTTTAGCGCAGTTTGATACAATTAAGAAGATTGCAGATGAGGGGCCCTGTGTTATTGTGGGAAGATGTGCCGACTACGCACTTTCAGACTATACCAACTGTATAAATTTATTTATCTATGGAGATGAAAAGACTAAGATTAAACGCATTATGGAAAAATATAAATTAAATGAAAATAAGGCAAAAGACATGATTATCAAGAAAGATAAACAGCGTCAGAGCTATTACAATTATTATTCTTCTAAAAAATGGGGGAGAGCAGACAGCTATGACCTTTGTATTAACAGCTCTGTGTTGGGCATAGAGGGCACAGTAAGGCTGATTATACAATCCGTTGAAGAATTTGAAAAGTATAGGAAATAGAGTCTTTATTTTAGGGGAAATTGCTTGACAAGGCACCTTCGTAATGATATACTGCTTGAGTATGCCGCATAATGAGGTAAAAGCTCATCTTTAGATGCTTAGATGACACCGTAATTAGCGAGTAAATGAACGCAGGTTCATGAATAGGAGGTGCCTTATGTACGCAATTATTGCAACAGGTGGAAAGCAGTATAAGGTTGCTGAAGGCGATATCATCAAAATAGAAAAATTAGATACTGAAGCAGGCAATACTGTAACTTTTGACCAAATAATCGCAGTAAGCGACGGTTCTTTAAAAGTCGGCGAAGATGTTGCGAAAGCAACTGTTACCGCTACTGTTATGGAGCAGGGACGTGGCAAGAAGGTTATTGTATATAAATTCAAGAGCAAAACCGGATACCACAAAAAGAATGGTCATAGACAAGCATACACTCAAGTTAAAATCGACAAGATTAACGCATAATTTATATATGAGATGATGTGAGTATGACAACAATTACGATTGGTAAGCACAATAACGGTGCTTATAGGCAGTTAATCTGTATGGGACATGCCGGCTTTGCCAAATCCGGCAGCGATATAGTATGTGCTTCTGTTTCTGTATTGGTAATCAACACAATCAATACATTAAAAGAGCTTGCAGGTGAATCTTTTGAGACAATAGTCAATGAAGAAGACGGATTTATCCGATGCGATTTCACAAACCCCTTACAGGAACGTTCCGTTTTTCTTTTGGATGCTATGGTTTTTGGACTGGAGAATATTCAGAAGGAATATGGCAGAAAATATATACAAGTTAAATTCGAGGAGGTGTAAACCAATGTTAAATATGAACCTTCAATTCTTTGCACATAAAAAGGGAGTTGGTTCTACCAAAAACGGTAGAGATTCTGAATCCAAGAGATTGGGAGCAAAAAGAGCCGATGGTCAGTTTGTTAAGGCCGGTAATATCTTATACAGACAGCGCGGTACCAAAATCCATCCCGGCATTAATGTTGGAATCGGTGGAGATGATACTTTGTTTGCTAAGGTAGACGGTGTCCTGAGATTCGAAAGAAAAGGCAGAGACAAAAAGCAGGCTTCCGTATATCCGGTAGAAGAATAAGAGATTAGTACATTATCACGGGCTTCAAACGGCGGTTTGAGGCCCATTTTTAAAGTTAAAGGAGCTTTTATGTTTGCAGATAGAGCAACAATATATATAAGGAGCGGCAGTGGCGGTAATGGACATGTATCCTTTAGGCGTGAAAAATATGTGCCTAACGGCGGTCCCAACGGCGGTGACGGAGGAAGAGGCGGTGATGTTATCTTTGTTGTAGATAACGGTTTAAATACCCTCTCTGATTTTAGACATATCCGAAAATACCATGCAGAGAACGGGGAAGATGGCGGAAAGAAAAACTGTCGTGGAAAAGATGGTGAAGATATAATAATTAAGGTTCCTGCAGGTACCGTAATAAAGGAAGCAGAAAGCGGTAAAGTCATTACGGATATGTCTGAGGAAAATAATAAATTTGTTCTGTTAAAAGGTGGACGAGGCGGTAAAGGCAATCAGCATTATGCAACCGCTACCATGCAGGCTCCTAAATATGCCCAACCCGGTCAGCCCGCAATGGAATTGAATCTTTTACTGGAGCTGAAGGTAATTGCAGATGTTGGACTGGTAGGGTTTCCCAATGTGGGAAAGTCTACTTTTTTAGCAAGGGTAACCAATGCAAAGCCTAAAATAGCAAACTATCATTTTACTACTTTGAATCCCAATTTAGGTGTGGTAGACTTAAGTGATGGGGAAGGCTTTGTAATTGCGGATATTCCGGGATTAATAGAAGGTGCTTCAAAAGGCGTAGGTCTTGGGCATGAATTTTTGCGACATATTGAACGTACCAAGGTGATTATTCATATGGTGGATGCTGCCGGAACAGAAGGCAGGGATCCGATTGCCGATATTTATGCTATAGATAAGGAATTGAACGCTTATAACCCTGAAATTGCCCTAAGACCACAAGTAATCGCCGCTAATAAAATGGACATGATTTTTGAGGGTGAAAATGAGATTACTAAAAAGCTCAAAGAAGAATTTGAACCTAAGGGAACTATGGTGTTTCCGATTTCCGCGGTCAGCGGTAAAGGGGTAAAAGAGCTTTTATATCATGTTAAAAATATGCTGAGCAATTTGGACGAGAAGCCTGTTGTATTTGAACAGGAATTTTTCCCTGATCAAATGGTAATCGGTGATGAGCCCTATACGGTAGAATATGATAATAAGGCCAATGAATATATAATTGAAGGACCTCGTATCGAAAGGATGCTAGGCTATACAAATTTAGAGAGCGAAAAGGGTTTTACTTTTTTCCAAAATTTCTTAAAGGATACCGGTATTTTAAGTGAATTGGAAGAATTGGGCATACAAGAGGGGGATACTGTGCGCATGTATGGGCATTCCTTTGATTATTATAAATAAGTACCATATTAGAAAGGTATGAATAAAGATGACAAGTAAGCAGAGAGCATATTTAAAAGGTTTGGCAAGTACCATGGATCCTATATTTCAGATAGGTAAATCCGGTTTAACACCTGAGGTTACAGAGGCTGTATCTGAAGCCTTCCATACCAGGGAGTTGATTAAAATTGCAGTATTAAAGAACTGTCTGGATGATCCAAAAGAAATTGCAGGGATGCTTGCTGACAGAACACATTCGCAAGTAATACAGGTAATCGGTAAAAAAATTATTCTATATAAAGAAAGCAAGGATAATAAAAAAATAATACTTCCCAGTTAAAGGAGGGTATTCTATGAGCTTTGGCGCTATGGAAACTACCTCTGTAAACGAAGGCATCGATATTATAAAAAAGATAGGGATTATGGGTGGTACTTTTGATCCCATCCATGTGGGACATCTGCTCTTGGCGGAAACAGCATTATCGGAAGAGAAGCTGGATGGAATTATGTTTCTTCCCAGCGGACAGCCTTATATGAAGAAAGAGAATGGTGTGTCGGATTCTTTTCACCGTTTACAGATGGTAAAACTTGCAATCGCAGATAATCCGTCCTTCTTTGTTTCCGATATGGAAATAAGCAGGACCGGCAATACTTATACCTGTGATACCTTAGAAAAAATCAAACAGGAGAAGCCATTAAATGAAAGTTATTTTATAATGGGAGCCGACTGTCTGTATACGATAGAAAAATGGAAAAATCCTCAGAAGATTTTTGATTATTGTACTATATTAACGGCGGTGAGAAACGGAATTGACAATTCTTTGATTCATGAAAGATGCAACTATCTTACCAGTAAGTATCACGCTAAAATAAGATTGCTTTCTTTTCCGGAAACAGCAATTTCTTCAACCCATATTAAGCAGTTGATTAAGGATGGTAAAAGCATCCGCTATATGGTACCGGAAACAGTAAGAAAATATATAGAAGAAAATGGTTTATACAGATAATCCATAGAAAGAATGGAGAATAGATGAGAAATGAAATCTGCAGATATTAGAAAAATCAGAAAAACCATGGAAAAAACACAGGATGAAAGACGCTATGAGCATACTCTAGGTGTTACTTATACCGCCATGGCTTTAGCAATGCGTTATGGTGCATCTTTAGAAAAAGCAGAATTGGCAGGACTTTTGCATGATTGCGGCAAGAGTATGGATGATGATAAATGTGTATCTTTGTGTGAAAAGCATCATATCATTGTAACAGATATCGAACGCAGAAATCCTTTTCTCTTACATGCTAAGGTTGGCAGTTTCCTAGCCATGAACACCTATAAGGTACATGACAGTGAAGTAATCAGTGCAATATTAAATCATACAACAGGAAGGCCGCAAATGACTCTTCTTGAAAAAATCATCTATGTATCAGATTATATTGAGCCGGGAAGAAAACAGTTACCGGATATTGCGGAGATAAGAAGGCTGGCATTTATAGATTTAGATAGTGCATTGCTTAAAATATTAAAATCTACTTTAGAATATTTGCACGATACCGGAAATGAAATAGATCCTATGACTGAGAAAACTTATGATTTTTATAAAAGTTTATCTGTTGAACAGGAAGAAAAGATTGATCAGGAAGAAATGATAGAACAGGAAAAAAAGATAATAGTTGAATAAAACAATGAGTTCAACCGTTGAACTTTACGCGCGTAAATCGCGCAGATAGGAAGAAAAATGGAAAAAAATGATGCAAAAACTATGACAAAGCTGGCAATTGGCGCGTTAGAAGATAAAAAGGCGGAAGACATCCGCATCATAGACATCAGTGATATTTCTATTGTTGCAGATTACTTTATTATTGCAAACGGAAATAATGCCAGCCAGGTTCAGGCGATGACAGATAATGTTAAGGATGTCCTTGGAAAAGCCGGTTTTGAAATGAAGCAGGTAGAGGGCTATCATACAGCCAATTGGATACTGATGGACTTCGGTGATGTAATCGTTCATATATTTGATAAAGAGAATCGTCTTTTTTACAATCTTGAAAGAATTTGGAGAGATGGGAAAGCAATAGAAGTATCTGAATTATAAACAGATAAAAGCCCCTTCCAGAATAGTCTGGTAGAGGCTTTTATTTTTATTATAGTATTTTGTTTTTTTACATTATCAGACGGAAGAATCATTGTTGCCGATTCTGCCAAAAAAAGTAATCAGATACAAACCGCTTAATCCTACAACTACGTAAATAATTCTTGATAACCAGGACATATCACCAAAAATATAGGTTACAAGATTAAATTCGAATAAGCCGATAAGTCCCCAATTTAAAGTCCCGATAATGGAAATGATTAATGTTAAAATATCAAGCCATTTTATTCTCATTGTGCGCCTCCTTTTTGATATTTTGTGTAAATCAATTATAAAATATACATATATGAAAAATATTGCATTTAAACTGATAATTATTATCTTATCAAAGGAAATATTGACAAAAGATTGTATAAAGTGTATATTTTTATGTAATCGATTATTAGTATACCCAATTAATGAAAATTAAACTCAAGGAGGAAGTTATTATGAAAAAGGGGAGAAAATTATTTTGCTTATTTCTTGCTGCAACCATGATGCTCACTATGCTTACCGGTTGCGGAAGCGGAAGTAAAAATACCACAATTTGGAAAATCGGTGGTATCGGTCCTACAACAGGCGATAATGCCGCATATGGTTTGGGAGTAAAAAATGCTATAGAATTGGCTGTTGCTGAAATCAATGATGCTGGCGGCATCAATGGATATCCTATTGAATACAAATTTGAAGATGATGTTACAGATAATGAAAAATCTGTTAATGCTTATAATTCTTTAAAAGATTGGGGAATGAATTTATTAGTTGGTTGTGTAACCAGCGGTTGTTGCCTTGCTGTAGCGGATAGAGCACAATCGGATCATATGTTCCAGCTTACACCTTCTGCATCCTCATCGGATTGTTCTAATTATGATAATGTATTTCAGGTTTGTTTTACCGATCCCAATCAGGGGAGCGGATCCGCACAATATATCGGTGATCATGCATTGGCTAATAAGGTTGCTATTATCTATAACAGCTCCGATGTATACTCAACCGGTATTTATGAAAAATTTGTAGTAGAAGCGGCGAATCAACCTTTCGAGATTGTATCGACGGAAGCCTTTACCGAAGACAGTAAAGCCGATTTCACCGTGCAGATTCAGAAAGCAAAGGAAGCCGGTGCTGATTTAGTATTTCTTCCCATTTACTATCAAGAGGCTACATTAATCCTTACACAGGCAAAAGGTATGGATTATGCTCCTATATTCTTTGGATGTGATGGAATTGACGGAATTCTTACGGGTGTAGATGGGTTTGACACCTCTTTAGCAGAAGGAGTTATCCTTCTCACACCCTTTGCTGCGGACGCCAAGGATGATTACACGGTTAAGTTTGTAACTGCCTATCAGGAAAAATACGGTGATATTCCCAATCAATTTGCTGCAGACGCATATGATGCCGTATATATTTTAAAAGATGCTATAGAACACAGTGGTGCTGTTCCGGCAGATAAAGTCTCCGGTATCTGTGATAAGCTAACAGTTGCTATGACAGAAATCACCCATGATGGTTTAACCGGTGATTCTATGACCTGGAGTGTAAACGGAGAGGTAAATAAAGCACCTAAAGCTATGAAGATAGAAAACGGTGTTTATTCATTGATGGAATAATACGAAGTAACCAAAGAGGGTTGCAGAAGACTGCGGCTCTCTTTGTCATTTAACCTATTTTACATGTATTGCACCAATACAATATTATTGGTATAATTCGTTTATCTGGGGTAAAATAGGGGAAAATAAAATGCAGAGGTATAACAAATGAAATTTCTTTCTTATTTAATTAATGGAATTAGTTTAGGAAGCATTTATGCCATTATTGCTTTAGGATATACGATGGTTTATGGTATTGCTAAAATGCTGAATTTTGCTCACGGAGATGTTATCATGGTGGGTGGTTTTGCTACCTTTACCATTGTAAGTACTCTTGGCTTGCACCCTTTACTTGGTATATTGGTTGCTGTTATAGTATGTACCATATTGGGCATTACCATCGAAAAGTTGGCCTATCGTCCATTGAGAAATGCGGCATCTTCTTTGGCTGTTCTCATAACGGCGATTGGGGTCAGTTATTTATTGCAGAATCTTGCACTTTTAATTTTTGATTCATCACCGAAATCGTTTATATCCGTTGTAAATATTCCTTCTTTAAAATTGGCGGACGGTCAGATTATTATCACTGGCGAAACAATTGTAACGATTATAACCTGTATTATTGTTATGGTCTGCCTTACACTTTTTATAAATAAGACCAAGAGAGGACAGGCAATGCTGGCTGTTTCTGAGGACAAGGAGGCCGCTAAACTCATGGGCATCAATGTTGACGGCACAATTGCCCTTACCTTTGCAATCGGATCCGGCCTTGCGGCTTTAGCGGGCGTTCTGCTATGTTCTGCTTATCCCACTTTGACTCCTTACACAGGTTCCATGCCCGGTATTAAAGCATTTGTTGCGGCTGTATTTGGTGGGATTGGTTCTGTACCCGGAGCGCTTCTGGGCGGTTTGCTATTAGGGATAATTGAAATATTGAGTAAAGCCTATATCTCTTCCCAGTTATCGGACGCCATAGTTTTCGGTATATTAATTATAGTACTTGTTGTAAAACCGACGGGTATTTTAGGAAAAAAGATACAGGAGAAAGTATAAGGAGGATAGGTTATAGATGAAAAAATTAGTTTTAAATAAAAGAGCAAAACAGAATCTTACGACCTATGCCATCGTAATCATTACTTATATTATAGTACAAATATTGAGTGCAGCCGGATTAATGTCCTATCAATTACAGGGTTTGCTGGTTCCGGTTTGTACTTATGTCATACTGGCAATATCCTTAAATTTAACGGTTGGTATATTGGGAGAGCTAAGCTTGGGGCATGCGGGATTTATGTGTATCGGTTCCTTTTTAGGTGCATCCTTTTCTATTTGCATGGCGGGTATTATTGAGCTTTCCCTTCTACGTTTTATACTTTCCCTTTTAGTTGGTGCGGTAAGTGCCGGAGTAATGGGATTTCTAATCGGAATGCCTGTTCTCAGGCTTAAGGGTGACTATTTGGCAATCGTAACACTTGCCTTTGGTGAAATTATTAAAAATGTAGTTAATTTAATATACTTTGGCTTTGACAGCAAAGGGATTCATTTTACCATAAATGATTTTCAAGATCTTAAAATAGAAGAGGATGGCGTTATTGTAATAAAGGGTGCGCAAGGAGTAACAGGAACTCCGCAGGATGCCACTTTTACAATGGGAGTTATCCTGATTCTAATCACTATTTTCATCATATTACATTTAATTCAATCCAGGGATGGGCGTGCAATTATGTCGATTCGAGACAATCAAATAGCAGCGGAGTCTTTGGGTATTAATATTACGAAGTATAAGCTGATGGCTTTTACCATATCTGCTGCATTAGCAGGCATGGCGGGAGCATTCTATGCACATAATTATAATAATGTGAAAGCCACCACAAATAATTTCGGCTATAATATGTCTATCATGATATTGGTATTTGTTGTACTGGGCGGTATCGGTAATATAAGAGGCTCTATTATTGCCGCAACTATCTTAACATTACTTCCCGAAGTATTGCGTTTCATGTCACAGTACAGAATGCTGGTATATGCCATTGTGTTGATTCTCATGATGCTATTTAATTGGAGCCCGAAAGCACAGGCTTGGAAGGCTAGGTTTAAAGCAAAATGGAAATCCAGATTTTTAATCCGAAAAAGTACAAAGGAGGAAAAATAAGTATGGCATTACTTGAAGTAAAAAACTTAGGGATTTCCTTTGGCGGCCTCAGAGCAGTAGATGATTTTAGCTTGAATATTGAAAAAGGACAGTTATATGGTTTGATCGGACCTAACGGTGCCGGTAAAACCACTGTATTTAACCTTCTTACCGGTGTTTACAAGCCTAATGTAGGAATCATTACGCTGGATGGGCACAATATAACAGGTCGTAAAAATATAGAGATTAATAAGGCAGGTATTGCAAGAACCTTTCAAAACATACGTTTATTTAAGGATTTAACAGTGCTTGACAATGTAAAAATAGGACTTCACAATCAGTATCATTATAATACTTTTGAAGGTATTTTAAGATTACCAAAATATAAAAAAGTGGAGCGGCAGATGGATGAAGAGGCACTATCCCTGCTTCATGTTTTTGATTTGGATGGTGAAAAGGATATTTTAGCTTCTAATTTACCTTATGGGAAACAGAGGAAGCTTGAAATTGCAAGGGCACTTGCCACAAATCCTAAGCTGCTTCTATTAGATGAACCAGCGGCGGGCATGAATCCAAATGAAACACAAGAATTAATGAACACCATACGCTTTGTCAGAGAAAAATTTGATATGACAATACTATTAATTGAGCATGATATGAAATTGGTTTCCGGTATCTGTGAGGAATTGACTGTTTTAAATTTTGGACGCATTCTGTGTCAGGGCAAAACTAGCGATGTACTGGATAGCCCCGAAGTAATTAAGGCTTATCTGGGTGAATAGGAGAAGATTATGGCAATGTTGGAGATAAAGGATTTACAAGTAGCTTATGGTATGATTCAGGCAATTAAGGGTGTATCCTTTGAAGTAGAAAAGGGAGAAGTCATTGCCCTAATCGGTGCTAACGGTGCCGGAAAAACTACTATACTACACACAATTACCGGTCTTTTAGCACCCCAGAGCGGCTCCATATTATTCGAGGATAAGGAAATCACTAAAATACCATCACATGAAATTGTTGCCATGGGTATGGCACATGTACCGGAAGGCAGACGTGTTTTTGCTAATATGTCAGTATTGCAGAATTTAAAGCTTGGAGCATACACCAGAAAAGACAAGGATGGAATAGCAGAATCCTTACAAATGGTTTATAAAAGATTTCCGCGTTTGGAAGAAAGAAAAAATCAAATATCCGGTACACTTTCCGGTGGAGAACAGCAAATGCTAGCCATGGGACGAGCTCTGATGTCAAATCCACAAATTATATTAATGGATGAGCCTTCTATGGGACTTTCTCCGATTTTGGTTAATGATATTTTTGAAATCATTAAAGATGTAAGTGAAAGCGGTACCACCGTACTTCTGGTAGAGCAAAATGCAAAAAAAGCACTTTCTATAGCTGACAGAGCTTATGTATTGGAAACCGGAAAAATTGTTTTAGAAGGAAAGGCTTCGGCACTTTTGAATGATGACTCCGTTAAAAAAGCATATTTGGGTGAATAGTGGAGGTATTAATGTATGGAAAAGAAAAATGTTGTGATTACAATAGCAAGACAATATGGAAGCGGCGGTAGGACCATCGGAGAAATGCTGTCTAAGGATTTGGGGATTCCTTATTATGATAAAGAATTATTAAAATTTGCTTCTGAAGAAAGCGGAATAAATGAATCCTTATTTGTAAAATCGGATGAAAAGATTAAAAATAATTCCTTATTTAGAATCGCTAAAAATGTGTATCAAGGTGAATTAATCCCTCCGGAAAGCGACGATTTTACATCAAATGATAATCTCTTTAACTATCAGGCAAAAATCATTAAAGAGCTTGCAAATGAAGAATCCTGTGTAATAATAGGCAGATGTGCCGATTATGTATTAAAGGATTATGACAATGTACTCAGTGTATTTATTCATGCACCGGAGGATTTTTGTATAGAGCAGGCTGCTAAAAAACATAGTATGGGTTTAAAAGAATTAGATAGGTTTATTGCAAAAACAGATAAAAGAAGAGGAGATTATTATAAATATCATACCGGAAGAGAATGGACGGATGCAAGAAATTACGATTTATGTCTCGACAGTTCTAAATTGGGATTTGAATGTTGCGTGGAAGAAATAAAAGCATATATAAAAGTTCGGTTCGGAGATGTTTTTCCTGAATAATTCATAAAAAAGAGTAGCAAAAGATTTTATTCTGATATGATTCCCCTTAAGCAGACATGTAAATAATCAAAGTCAACTTAAGAGTAATCATATCATTTTTTTCATATTCTTTTTATTAGTTTAGAGCTATTTTTTAACTGCTAACTATAAAGACGAAATACACCAAAAACCTTACCCATGATCTGGCAGTCATCTACAATAATGGGCTCCATAGTATCATTCTCAGGTTGAAGTCGAATATGTCCGTTTTCTCTGTAAAAAGTCTTTACAGTAGCGGAATCATCTACAAGGGCAACTACAGTGTCTCCATTTTGTGCGGTATTGCAGCACTGAACAAAAATTTGATCGCCACCGTAAATACCTACATTAATCATTGAATCACCTTTTACCTTAAGTACAAATGATTCACCTGAAGGAACGATCTCTGCAGGAACCGGAAAGTAGTTTTCAATATTTTCCTGGGCAAGAATCGGCATACCGGCAGCTACAGTACCTACAATGGGAAGGCTGATCATCTCTGTTCGCACCATTTGAAAACTGTCATCACATATTTCGATGGCACGTGGCTTGGTTGGGTCTCTTCGTATGTAGCCGTTTTTTTCAAGTGTTTCAAGATGCGAGTGTACGGAAGAAGTAGATTTTAAATTTACCGCTTCACATATTTCCCGCACCGCAGGCGGGTATCCTCTTTTTAAAATTTCTTCTTTAATATATTCTAAAATTTCTAACTGTTTCGGTGAAATCTTACCATAAGCCATTGCGTATCCCTCCATAAAATTAGTTACACGTTGATTTATTAAAAGTATAACATGTAAAATAAAAAAAAGCAAACATATATTCAGAAAATATGTTCGATTTTATCGGAAAAGCTATTGACTTTCGAAAATATGTTCTATATAATCTAAATAAAGGAACAAATGTTCAAGAACATATATTCAGAAAGGACAAAAGAAAATGGATACAAGAGCATATGAAGCAATGCGAAATAGTGAGATCAGACGCAGAAGAAATCATGCCAGGAGATTACGACATTTTTGCAGGCAAATTATTTTGGCATCACTTACCCTTGTTTTGATAATTATATTGTCTGTTTCCTATCATGCATTACTTTCAGAAGCAACTTCCGGCAAGGAAGATATTTCTTATAAATACTACACCAGTGTTGAGGTAGCATATGGAGAATCCTTGTGGTCAATAGCAGAAGAGTACGCGGGAGAAGAGTATGCATCCGCCAAAGACTATGTATATGAGGTTATGGAAATCAATCATTTAAAAGAAGATTCTATAATGGCAGGGCAATATTTGGTGATTCCTTATTTTTCTACTGAATTTAGATAAGGAATAAGCATATTAAGAATAAATAGTAATGTATTAACTTCATTACATCAGCTGTTTATAGAACTTATAATATTTCATTCTTCGGTTCTTTCTTC
This sequence comes from uncultured Clostridium sp., assembly GCA_964544135.1. Lineage (GTDB taxonomy): Bacteria > Bacillota > Clostridia > Lachnospirales > Lachnospiraceae > Acetatifactor. The sequence goes on from CAZJAS010000001.1 coordinate 160,131, forward strand.
CCGAAGCCTTACTACCTTAGCAGCCTTTCTGCGCCTTTCATCTTCCATAGTTGCATAATGCTTCCTAGTGGTATTTACATCCTTATGCCCTAATACATCCGCTACAAGGTAGATATCGCCCGTTTCTCTGTATAGGGTAGTACCATAGGTGCTTCTTAATTTATGCGGCGTTATTTTCTTTAAAGCTGTAACACGGGACGCATATTTCTTAACAAGGTTTTCTACCGAACGGACGGCAAGACGGCGATTTTGTAAAGAAAGAAATAATGCTTTTTCATGTCCGGCAGCCGCAATAATACGGTTACGTTGCTCTAAATAATCCTTTAATGTCGCCTCAACCTCATCACCGAAATATACAATTGCCTCAAATCCTCCTTTTCGGCGAATCTTTATTCCATTATTATCAAAATCCACATCCTGTATATCAAGTCCCACACATTCTGAAACACGTATCCCGGTTCCCAATAATAGCGTAAGCAGTGCAAGGTCACGTATTTTGGTCTTTTCATGATAAGCCAGCTCTTTTTTAGTCAATTTGGTTCCGTCCTCTACCTGTTCGAGGAGAGTGGCAACTTCATTTGGTTCCAGACGAACAATCGCTTTTTCATGCAATTTAGGTACAGGAACAAGTTCTGCGGTATTTTTATCGATACGTTCATTTTGAAAATAATAATTATAAAAACTGCGCAAACAGGAAAGCTTTCTTGCTTTTCCCCTTTCCGTATTTGTGATTTCCCTTCCTTCTTTTTCATAATAGCTGATATAGGATAGATACTCTTCAATATCCTGCCTTGTAACCTGGTTTAAAACGGTTAGGGGGATATCCTTAACATCTATTTTTGCACATATTGGATTATTTTCATGTAAAAACTCAAAAAACACTCTGATATCATATGCATATGCCAAACGTGTTCTTGTGGATGTGGTATCTGCAATTCCCCGAAAGAATTCCTGACAAAAAGAGGGGAGGGTATCCAGAACGGCTCTCAGTTTTACAATATTTTGTTTGTTTTGTTTATCATGATAATTATCTTTATTGGCCACTATCTAAGTTCCATCCTTTCATATTACCGGTGGTGATTGCTGTAAACATTCTTTCTTTAACATCGGGGTTTTCAAAATCCAATTTATGTAGAAGCTGTTTCACATATTCTCTTTTGGTATGCCCATCTGCGGGGCAAGGACTTTTAACAACAGGAACTTTGTAATTATGAATAAATCTGATTACATCCGTTTCGTCCATATATAATAAGGGTCGTATTACGGTTAGGTCCATGCGGTCCAGATAAGTAACCGGAGAGAAGGTGTGAAAACGCCCTTCAAAGATTAAGGACATGAGCATAGTTTCCACCACATCGTCCTTGTGATGGGCATACGCGATTTTATTACAGCCCGCAGATTTAATAGCTTTATTTAATGCCCCCTTTCGCATTTTAGCACATAGGGAGCAGGGATTCTTTTCCTTACGATCCTCAAATACTATTTTAGCGATATCAGTTTTAGCAATGATATATTCTACCTGCAGCTCTTCACAAAGAGCCGTTATTTTATCCAAATTAAGATTTTCAAAACCCAGATCAATAGTTATTGCAATAATATCAAATTTCTTAGGATAGAATCGTTTTAATGCATTTAGTGCATATAGGAGAGTGAGACTGTCTTTTCCTCCTGATATACCAATTGCAATTTTATCGCCTTCCTCAATCATATGATAATCATCCACTGCCTTGCGGACTACACTGAGCACTTGTTGTAATTTCATTTTAATCCTTTCCGATAAAATAAATTATGTCATTTTAAATCCTAAAATTTGAGATATCTATTATTCTATTATACATTTTTTCTACCTTTTTTTCATCTGTTTTAGAAAAAATCAACTGTTTATATTTTTTGATACATGATATACTTTATTATAGTTATTTGATTCTGTATAGTAATTCTAATAGGAGAGTAGCAGTCAATGAAGAAATTTAAGATAAAAAATAATTTTCTCAAATGGGGATTAACGGCTTTTTTAGTAATTGCAGCCGGTATTTCATTTTATTATCTGGTTTTTCATATATCAGAGATATTTCAGAATATTAAATTTCTGCTTGCTGTGATTAAACCTGTTGTTTTTGGATTAATTATTGCATATCTACTTACACCAATTTTAAATTTTATAGAACGAAAAATAATTAATCCGTTTTTAAATTTACTTAAAATTAAAGAAACTAAAAAACGGAAAAATTGGATTCGTGCCATTGCGGTTATACTGACCACACTTTTAGTGCTTATTATATTATATATCCTGATTTCGATGCTTGTTTCAGAAATAGTACCCAGTATACAAGCTATAGTCACTAATTTTGACAGATATTATTTTGATTTTATCAACTGGCTCAATAAGCTTCTGGATGATAATTTAGAAGTAAGAAATTTTATCTTACCATTGGTAGGCAAGTTATCCGGTGAACTTAATGAATGGCTGACGGATACGGCCACTTTACTGACAAAATCCAGTGAACTATTAAAGACTTTATCCCTAAGTATCATTAGCTTCCTAAAAGCAACATGGAACTTTATTATAGGTTTTGTAATATCTATCTATGTATTAGCCAGTAAAGAGAATTTTGCTGCACAAGGTAAGAAAGTAATCTATGCTGTTTTAGATACGGACAAGGCTAATTCTATATTAAAATCATTGCGATTTGTACATCGAACCTTTAGTGGATTTATCAGTGGAAAAGTTTTAGATTCTATTATTATAGGATTATTATGTTTTATCGGAACTACCTTACTGGGTACTCCATATGCAGTATTAGTAAGTGTAATTGTAGGTGTGACAAATCTGATTCCGGTATTAGGACCATATATCGGAGCTATTCCCAGTGCTTTTTTAATATTGATAGTAGATTTAAGCCATCCACAGAATTGCCTATACTTTGTGATTTTTATAATCATTTTACAGCAAATAGACGGTAATGTAATCGGTCCTAAAATCTTAGGAGAATCAACGGGATTATCCGGATTTTGGGTGATTTTCTCCATTACAATATTCGGAGGATTCTTTGGTTTACCCGGTATGATTGTTGGTGTCCCATTATTCGCGGTACTTTTTGCTGCTATAAAAGAATATATAAATCGATCTTTAAAACATAAAAAGATGCCTTTAAACACTTCAGCCTACATGAATGTAAGCTCCATCAGGAAGGACGGTGAAGAATATATCATAGAAGAGGAGTCTTATAAAAAACCGATAAAAAAGAAAAAACAGTCTATCACAGCTAAAATAGGGAATAAATTTTTTGTAAAAAAATCTGATAACAAAGATTCAACTGACGAGCCCATACAGAAGGATGAGGATGAATAATCGGAAAATTGTTCCGGCATTAAACGGGGATAGTGCCATAGAAGGCTCATCCATCCATTAATATAATTTGCAAAAGAAATATAGAAGTAGAAGAGGAGTAGATATGAAATTTGTAATTCAAAGGGTGCTTTCCGCCCAGGTAACTGCAGACAGTACAATACTTGGACAAATAGATAAAGGATATTTGGTTTTAATTGGTGTGAATCAAAACGATAACGAGCAGATTGCAGATAAAATGGTAAAAAAATTAATCGGCTTAAGGATTTTTGAAGATTCAGATGGTAAGACGAATTTAGATATTAAAACAGTAGCCGGCAGTCTATTACTGGTTTCACAATTTACACTTTATGCAGATTGTAAAAAAGGAAACCGTCCTTCCTTTATACAAGCCGGTTCGCCTGATAAAGCCCAGGCTCTCTATCAATATATAATAGATGCATGCAAAAAAGAAATTGATATTGTAGAAGAAGGCGCTTTTGGTGCGGATATGAAAGTAAGCCTTATAAACGACGGTCCCTTTACAATAATCTTAGATTCAGCGGAGCTGTAATACATGATATTAAAATGACATATTTAGGGGAGACTTTATGAGGATTTTTGATTTTGAAAAGAAAGATGTAGAAAGTGCAACAAGGATTGCTCTTGCAAATTACAATGAAGAACGTGAATATATACCGATTCTTCCTGATATGGATGTGCTTCCCGACTTAGAGGATTTTGCGAGTAACGGTCTTGGTGTTGCAGCTTTTAATGATAATAATAGTTTAATCGGGTTTTTATGTTGTTATGAGCCATGGGATCATGCATTTAACACAATCGCCAAGGGGACATTCTCGCCCATTCATGCCCATGGTGCCGTAAAAGAGAAGAGAAGGTTAATCTATCAGAAAATGTATCAAGCTGCTGCTAAAAAATGGGTTTAATCATAAAATAACATATCATGCAATTGCACATTATGCACATGATACTGAATCATTACATGCATTTTTTACTTATGGATTTAGTCTTCGCTGTATAGATGCTATTCGACCAATGATGGAATTTGATATTGAACCATCTGCCGGTGCTTCTGGGATTTATTACGAAGAGCTTAATAAATCAGATATAATTAAAATTAGAATAATGAGACAAATATTTTGCAATGATTGGATAGTAGTACATTTAAAATAATATCTGGTATAAGAAATCTAGAGGAAGTAAATATATATGTTAAATATCTATATGTATCTAATATTAGGAATGCAACTATGCGCAAAATGCGAGTTTAACGAATAGTTGCCGCCGGTATAAACTAAAGAACCGGTATTTATCAAT
>CAZJAS010000002.1:0-119155 GCA_964544135.1 uncultured Clostridium sp.
TCCTTAACTTTTTTAATTCCTTTAAATTCCATTTACAGCACTCCTCGTATTATAACTCCCGCAAGGGTTTGCTTATTCTCTTACGAGTGATTTCAACCAGTCCCAAAGGGGTCATATCTACCACAGTGGTTTTTACGGAATCTTCTTTTACCAATGCCGCTAATTTATCAAGCAGCGCTTTATTATGTTCTGCAGTATCCATATTGATGAAGTCAACAATAATAATCCCTGAAATATTTCGAAGCTTTAATTGTAGAGCAATTTCTTTCGCTGCTTCCATGTTAATATGATAGAAGGTTTCCTCCCTATCCTTTCCTGCTTCAAATTTTCCTGTATTTACGTCAATGACAGTCAATGCCTCTGTAGGTTCTATAATCAGGTAACCGCCCGATTTAAGCCATACACGGCTGTTTAATGCCCTATCTAAGAGTGTTTGTATGCTGTAGAGCTTTTCTAAAGGATATTCATCCTGATAATATCTAATAGGCGGAGTCTTAATCTGCCCTTCATAATAATCCTGAAGCTCATAATAAATATCAGCACAATCCGTTATAATCTCGTCAAATTCAGAGGTATAATAATTTTTTAAATCATCTATATATCCTTTTTTATTACATCTAAGGCAGGAAAAGCATGTTCTATGAGAAGCCCCTGTAATCAGAGATTCCAATTCCTCCTTCAGAAAATTCCATTCCTCAAGAAGAGGGGACATATCTTCGCTTAATGTACCTGCATTGGTTCGTACTACCATACCCATATGATTCATGGAGGCACATCTTTTATTATGATCAATCATTCCCTCTGTCAGTAAGAAATCAGTTATTCTCTTTTTATTATAATCAGATAGCTTGCCGGACATACCTAATTGCTCGAAACCGTCAGAAAGGACTAAATAAGTACCCGGAATAGATATTTTAGTCGTTAGGACGGGCTGCTTTGTTTTAACGGCATCACGCAATACCTGAACAATTAATTCATCTCCTGCTTTCAGCTTATCATCATAGGTACGATTCAGTACATGGGGCTGAACCACATGGGATAGCGGCAAAAAGCAGGGTGTATTTTTATCGATTTCCACAAAAGCTGCATTGATATTTTCCGCTATACTCTGTACCCTTCCTACATAAATATTACCCACAGTGGAACTGGAATCCTCCTCATATACACGAACAGAAATTAAACGGTTGTCACGAATCAGTAAAACCAATGTTTTTTGCTTATAGGTAATAATTAGTAATTTTCCAGTATTCATGCAAGTGTCACCGTTTCTGTATTACTGTTAGGTTCCCAATCGATTCCAATGTCATTCAGGGATACCAGATTTTTGTTTTCATCTGTACCGATATTGGTATAAGTATCTTCCCTCGTGATTAGAAGTGCATTTTCCATAAGCACGGCATCATGATCGGCAAAAAAAGCTTCCATGACCAGACCGGGCTTAATATTTCCGTTACTGCTGGCATCTAATAGCATGGAAATGGAATCCCCATTTAGAGACATATTAAAAATACCCGGCCTAAGATCAAATTCAAACATACTCTTTTTGGTTTTCTTCATAATGGGTATGCTGGTTTTCGCAATAAAAAGTGGAAGTTTTTCTTTCCAGTCAAAGGTTGGGAATCTACCTTCTCTAAAGCGTAGGGTATAGCCTGCCGCAGCTACACTAGCCATGGCATTTCCGGCATCCTTGGGCAATACCTTGGCTGAAAGGACTTCAATCCCCTCAGCACCTGCCTTATTTAGTCTGTAAACCGTATCTTTACTCCCCTTAAATGCAGTAACCTCGATATCCATATATTCCCCATTGCTTTCTAAACCTATGCCAAGAGGGGATGCAAAAGACATAATCTGATGGGGTGAAAAGCCCGTGGTATAAGCTACCTCAATACCGGCTCTGCGAACCGCCTTTTGAAAATAGCGCTGGAGATCCAAATGCCCGATAAATTTTAAATTTCCATATTTGCGAAATTTAATTCGTATTTTCATAAAATCCTCATTTCTTTACATTCACAATTATTTTTAAGACCAGCAAGGAGTATTATCATCATAATGCTCTTCAAAGCATACGCCTCCGCCGAATTGGTTGGCCCCGCAGCCCTGACATTGCTTACGGCAGTTAAAGCTGATTTCTTCCTTTTGCGCCTTTAGCCATTCCCTTTTTAAATAATCCTTTGATACCCCGCAATCTATAAAATCCCATGGGAATATTTCATCCAAACTCCGTTCTCTGGTGGTATAAAAACCAATATCCAAGGAACATTCTTCAAAAGCCTTAAGCCATTTTTCATTGTCAAAATATTCACTCCAGGCATCATAAATGGCTCCTTTTTGATATACATTCAAAAGAACCTGTCCAATACGCCGGTCTCCTCTGGCTAGAACACCTTCTAAAACAGAGGTATCTGCTTCATGCCAATTATATTTTATGCTTTTCTGGTTCAGCTGATTTGAGATAGCTTTTTTTGTCATATAAGATTTATCGAGATATTCTTCCTTGGTGCACTGAACCGCCCACTGAAACGGAGTAAAGGGCTTGGGAATAAAGAAGGAAGTACTGGTTACAATCTGTACTTTACCGTTCACTCGCTTGTCCTTTGGAATTAATTCAAAAAAGGTGGCAGCAATCTCATTGGATAGTTCAGCAATTCCCTGAATATCTTCTGCTGTTTCCGTAGGAAGGCCTAACATAAAATAAAGCTTAATCCTTGTCCATCCGCCTTCAAAGGCAAGGGTTACACCATTTATGATATCTTCCTTGGTAAGTCCTTTATTAATAACATTTCTTAAGCGTTGGCTTCCCGCTTCCGGTGCAAAGGTTAGGCTTGACTTTTTAACATCCTGTATTTTACTCATCACATCTAATGAGAAAGCATCAATCCTTAAAGAAGGTAATGATATATTTACATGATTTTTGCCGCATTCTTCCATTAAAAAATCTACCAGCTCGGTCAATTTTGTATAATCACTGGAGCTTAAGGAGCTCAGAGAGATTTCTTCCTGACCGGTATTTTTCAACATTTGAACAGCATATTTTTTTAATACCTCAACATCACGCTCCCGTACCGGACGGTAGATTTGGCCTGCCTGACAGAATCGGCAACCTCTGATACATCCCCTCATAATCTCAAGTACTACCCTATCTTGTGTAATCCGCATAAATGGAACGACCGGTTTCATGGGATAATAGGTATCGGATACATCCATTACAATTTCTTTTACTATTGTGGAAGGAATTCCCTCTTCAATGGGAGAAAAAGCAGCAATGGTGCCGTCTTCATGATAGGAGGTCTCGTAAAGGGAAGGTACATAGATACCAGGTATTTTAGCCGCAAGCTTTAAAAATTGCTTACGTCCCAATTTCTTTTTCTTACATTCCCGATAGAGTGCAATCAGATTCTCATACTGGGTTTCTCCTTCGCCCATGTAAAATAAATCAAAGAAATCCGCAATAGGCTCCGGATTATAAGTGCAGGGTCCCCCTCCTATTACAATGGGAACATTTTCATCCCTATCCCTGGACAAAAGAGGGATTCCCGAAAGATCTAATATTTGTAAAATATTTGTATAGCACATTTCATATTGAATCGTGATTCCAAGCCAATCAAAGTCCTGAATTAAATCCTGTGATTCCAATGCAAAGAGCGGAATATTCTCCTTACGCATCACCGCATCCAAATCAACCCAGGGTGAATAGACTCTCTCACACCACACCCCTTCAAGGCTGTTAAACATATCATACAGAATCTGAATACCCAAATGAGACATACCGATTTCATATACATCCGGAAAACACATGGCAATCCGTACATCCACTTCTTCTTTCTTTTTCATAACCGAATTCACCTCACCGCCTATATAGCGGGCAGGTTTTTCTATGTTTATTAAAATATCATCTGATAAAGCAAGCTTCCTCATACAAAATCCTTTCCATTCCTACTTCATAACATTGTTTAAATTATACGTGATATCTTCTATAAAATCAAATGATTCCCAGGTATAATTCTCCTGTAGATATTTATAGATAACAGTAGAGTTAATGGAAAAAAAAGTCTTTTCGGTATATTCAAAGATAATAAAAACAGAAAAAAGAACAATGGCAATCACAATACGGATACCAAGCGAGGAAGACGGTTTACTTGACGTTTCTGTCACCTCAGCTGTGTCTCTTGTGACAGAATCATCATAATTTTGTCCATATAATATATTTTCCCGGTTCCGCAGTTTGTTTCGATTTCTATTGTTTTCTTCCCTGATATTGCGGATTAATTCCAATCTTTTTTCAGCTGTAATATCACTCATTATGTACTCCCCTTCCGAAGCATGGATGAAGAAAACAAGAAGTATACATAATATAATTATGTCAACTCCTTGCCTTATTTGCTTATACTATGTTATTTTATTGTATGAATCAAAGTTCTCGTATATGTTATCGATTCGCAAGCTCTTTTGTAATTTCCTCCCATGTAATTTCTTTTTCTGCCATAAGAACCATCATATGGTATAAAAAATCTGAGATTTCATATTTAATTTCATTGGCATTTGGATTTTTAGCGGCAATCACTATTTCAGTCGCTTCTTCTCCCAGCTTCTTTAAAATTTTGTCAATTCCTTTATCAAAAAGATAATTGGTATAAGAACCTTCCTTAGGATTTATTTTTCTGTCCTTAATCACAGAAAATACTTCTTCAAATACTTTTAGAGGATTACTGCTCTCTTCATAATCTTTCTGAACCACCTCATTAAAGAAACAGGATTTTGCTCCCGTATGACAAGCACTTCCTATCTGCTTGACCTTTGCCAGTATGGTATCTTTATCACAATCGGCGGTAAGTGACCTTACATACTGATAATGACCGCTTGTAGCGCCCTTTATCCAAAGTTCCTGTCTGCTTCTGCTATAATAGGTCATTTTACCTGACCGTATGGTATTAATATAAGCCTCCTCATTCATATAAGCCATCATAAGCACTTCAGAGGTAATATAATCCTGAACAATGACAGGAACCATAGCATCACTATTTTGTTTAAAATCAGACCAAGATAAAGCGGCTTCCATACTCTCCACCCGAATACCGTTTTCCTTACATAAATCCTTTAAGGTAAGTATTTCCTTTACATTATCGTTTATGGTATTACCGGTGACGCCTGCCACATTATCATAAGCAAACATCTCTAAGAGTTTGTTTAAGGCAAGATGGTTAATCTGGACGATGAGGGGCAGGGAGGTTATTTGTGCGGTTTCCCGAATCATATGTGCATTCATTAATAAAAGCAATGAAACATATTTCTCCAGAAGCTCCTTATGCTCCTCTATCACCTTATAATCATTATAAGCAGCAATAATTTTATCCCTGCCGAATTTTAAGGAGACCTCTTTTGTAAGGGCGATATTTTCAGCCTTGCTAAAGTTTAATACAGCTTTCTTACAGCCGGCATAGAGTAATTTTTTAACATCCTCCATACGATGTATATTGCCGGCACCATAAACATCTACTTCTACAACAGAACAGATTTCTTTTATAATATCAATGGCTTCTTCCTGTGCTTCATCTCCTTCGGATAAATCAAACACTATCAGCTCATCAATATTATTATGTCCGTAATATTTTGCAAGACGCACCGGATTGGTATCAACAATGGCCTTGTCCTTTAAATTTGTTACAGCATGTGTTTGATATAGATAAATACAGGCTGTAAATTTTTTCGTAATCATATTATTCTCCTTTTACAGGCTGCCTTTTGTACTTAATACATCCTTAATTCGTTCGTCTTTTTTTACTGCTTCATCCAAAGCCTTGGCGAAAGCCTTAAACATAGCTTCAGCCATATGATGATTATTAATGCCCGAAAGCATCTTAATATGCAGGTTCATACCGGCACTATACGACAGGGCGTAAAAAAATTCCCGAATAAGCTCCGTATCCAATTCACCGATATTTTGTGTGGTAAAGGGACAATCATATTCAAAATACGGTCTGCCGCAAAGGTCAATGGCACATAGGCATAAAGCATCATCCATGGGCAGTATAAAGGAACCATAGCGCTTTATTCCCTTTTTATCCCCGACTGCTTCTTTTATAGCATTGCCAATAACAATACCGATATCTTCGGTTGTATGGTGTCCGTCAACACAGAGATCTCCTGCAACGCTGATTGATAAATCAAAAAATCCATGCCTTGCAAAGCCCTCCAGCATATGGTCTAAAAAACCGATTCCGGTACTTATTTTACTCTTGCCATCACCGTCTAAGTTGAGACTTAAGGTAATATCCGTTTCTTTTGTCTTACGGGTAATTTTACTGTTTCTTGCCATATTAGCTCCTTTCAAATCTTACCTTAATAGAATTTGCATGTGCTGTAAATCCTTCACTTTCAGCAAAAGCCTCAATGTCTTCATGTACTTTCTCAAGGGCTTCTCTGGAATAAGAAATAATACTTGTCTTTTTCATGAAATCATCCACATTCAAAGGTGAGAAAAATTTGGCTGTCCCATTGGTGGGCAGAATATGGCTTGGGCCTGCAAAATAATCTCCTAAAGGCTCCGAGGAATATTCACCCAAGAAAATAGCACCTGCATTCTTAATCCTTGTCATCACATCAAAGGGGTTTGCAGTTAATATCTCAAGATGCTCAGTGGCAATTTCATTGGCAGTATCAATGGCATCCTGCATATTTTCCGCTATGAGGATATAGCCGTAGTCATCTAAGGACTTTTGGATGATTTCTTTTCTGGATAATTTGTTAGTAAAAATTTCTACCTCTGCAGATACCGCTTCTGCCAAGGAAGAAGATGTGGTGATTAAGATAGCTGAGGCCAGTTCATCATGTTCTGCTTGTGAGAGTAAATCGGCCGCAACATATCTGGGATTTGCTGTTTCATCAGCCAATATTAATATTTCACTCGGGCCCGCTATGGAATCAATGCTTACATGACCATAGACCGCCTTTTTAGCCAAGGCAACATAAATATTACCGGGACCTGTGATTTTATCTACCTTAGGGATGGATGCCGTACCAAATGCCATTGCGGCAATCGCCTGGGCACCTCCCACTTTTAAAATAATATTCGCACCCGCAATATCAGCTGCAACCAGTGTGCCGGGATTTACCTTACCCTCGCTGTTACAGGGTGTTGTTATGATAATTTCTTCCACTCCCGCCACCTTTGCCGGAATTATATTCATTAATAGACTGCTGGGATAGGCTGCCTTTCCTCCGGGAACATATATGCCGGCCTTTTGAATCGGTGTTAAACGCTGTCCCAATATGGTGCCGTCCGGTTTGGTATCAAACCAACTGTTGTGAAGCTGTTTTTTATGGAAATCCTTGATATTTTCAGCTGATTTTTTATATACTTCAATTAAATCAGCATCAATCAACTCATAAGCTTCCTCTATTTCTTCTCTGCTAACTCGGATATTATCCGGAGTTAAGTCAAAGTGATCAAACTTTTTTGTATAGGAAAAAACGGCTTCATCTCCGTTATTCTTTACATCATCTATAATTTCCGCAACCGTGCTTTCATAACTACCATAGTTGGAAGGGCTTCTTTTTAATAAGTCCGTTAAGATATCTTTTTTAACCTTGTCCGTTAATTGAATGATTTTCATATAAAACCTCACCTTTCATCTCTTATCTTGCTTGGATAATGCAAGCTTTAATGCTGTTATTAGCTTTGTGATTCGTTCTTTTTCCATTTGCATGCTAACTTGATTTACAATCATACGTGCGGATAAGGAGCAGATTTCTTCCAGCACATTCAATCCGTTTTCACGTAAGGTAGAACCGGTTTCCACAATATCTACAATAACATCGGATAATCCCACCAAGGGACCTAATTCCACAGAACCGTTCAGCTTAATCATATCTACGGTTTGATGCTTCTTATTATAAAAATAGTCCTTTGCGATATTAGGGTATTTGGTGGCTACTCGTATGCGCTCCTGATGCCTTAAAAGCTCTTCTGCCTTTTGAGGTCCGCATACACACATACGGCATTTACCAAAGCCTAGATCAAGCACTTCATAAACTCGTCTGTTTTCCTCCATAATAGTGTCTTTTCCCACAACACCGATATCAGCCGCTCCATATTCAACATAAGTAGGTACATCCGGACTTTTTGCAAGAAAAAAACGAAGCTTTAAGTCCTCATTCACAAAAATCAGCTTACGGGAATCTTTATCCTTCATTTCCTCACAGGTAATGCCAACCTGTTCCAATAAGGCCAGTGTTTTGTCTGCCAGCCTGCCTTTTCCCAATGCAAAAGTCAAATATCTGTCTGTACTCATACCTGTGTATCCTTTCTGATCATTTCCACTGCCATACCTGTTTTTCGTATCTCCTGTGCTTGTTTAAGTACATCCGCATAATCCTCATGAGTATAGTAAAGCACCTTTTTTTGAGCCGATATCACAATTTCCACCTTCTGTCTTTTTAAGGCCTCTAAAATATCATCCACCACTGCAGCAAAGCCAATCGCAGGTGCTTCTTTACCAAAATGCTGTAATAAGGCATCATAACGGCCGCCCTTTACAATTGCCTCACCGATTCCATAGGTGTAAGCTTTAAATATAATTCCCGTATAATAGTTGTATTTACTTAACATACCTAAATCAAAAGAAACATAGCTTTGTGTACCATAGAGGGACAATACTTCATATAAACGCTCCAAATGAGCTATTGCTTGTAAAGAACGTTTATTTTTAACTAATTTTTTCGCTTCCTGCAGGGTTTCGATGCTACCGAACATTTCGGTTGTCGTAAGAAGCATACGACTGTTTTCTTCCGACACTCCTGCAATATGTAAAATATCTTCCGCCGCATAATAATTCTTAACAGAGATACATTCTCTGAGATGTAATTCCGTTTCTTCATCAAGTCCTGCTTCTTCACACAAACCTTTAAAATATTCTACCTGTCCGATACTCACCTGAAAATTGGTTAATCCCGTATTTAATAATGCTTCGATAACAAGATTAATCATTTCTGCATCTGCTTCCACAGAAGGCTCTCCAATCAACTCGGCACCGATCTGTGTGACTTCCTTAAGCTTTCCTTGCAGATTAGAGGTATTGATAAAGGTATTGCCTATGTAACAGAATCGGATGGCAACATCCTCCTCTTTAAAGTATTTTGCCGCACATCTTGCGATAGATGGGGTAAAATCAGGCCGAAGCACTAAGGTATCTCCTTCTTTATCAAAAAATTTATATAAATCTCTTGAGGAGGTGGTTCCGATCTCTCTGGAAAACACATCAAAATATTCAAAAGTCGGTGTCTGGATATCTTCATAGCCAAAGGAAATCAGCTTTTTCCTAAGACTTTCCTCTACCGAGAGCTTTCTGGCACATTCTAAGCCATATAAATCTCTCACACCTTCCGGTGTATGCAATAAATTCTTATACATAGAAAATCCTCTCTTGTTACTTTATCACTTCAACGTGCTACCCAATTAGAAGGTGAAACTATTAGTAGTATAATAGAATTACGCGCTTTTTGTCAAGTTGTATTAAATTCCTATTCTCTATCTTCCAGGTCCTTTTTTAATATTTCAAGATAGGGAACCAAGATGCCGTTTTTTTTAGGAAGAAGGTAATCCGGATTTAATTCTTCATAGCGAAAGCTTTTTCTGCCCCCTTCTTTTGCTCTGTTCCAAAAATAATGGAGCATTGTATATGGCAGGTAGTAAAATGTCTCTCTTTTAGTATAGTAGATCAGAAAAAATGCAATACCGCCTTGGTTTTCAAACTGTTCCATGAATCTGACCTGATGCTCATGAATATTCTGAAGGGAAAAGGTATCCACTGCACATTCCTTTGCATCAAAGCAAATGGGTATTCCTTGTACCGCTCCGATATAATCCACAGTGCTTTTCTGTTCAAAATAGGCAAGAGTGATATGTCTGTGCTCCTTGTCCATTTTAATGGGTGTTATGGGCGTAGGAATTTTTTGTATTAATGCAAGACCATATTCAGCGTATTTTTCATTGGTTCTGTTAATAAGATCCTCTAGGGTGGAACCTCTAAGACCTCTTGAATTCCATGTTGCCATTTGCTAAAACCTCCTCAAAAACAGGTGGAAGCGGTGCTTCAAAGATACGGCGGCTCAACTCCGAAAAGGGAGGTGCAAGAAATGGTAATTCTACTCTTGCAGCATGCAGAAGCTGCTGTTTTTTATGATAACGGATATTCCACTCATGATCACCATATTTACAGTCACCCAGGATCGGATGTCCTATGCTTGCCATATGTGCTCTGATCTGATGTGTTTTTCCGGTTATCAGTTCCACTTCCAAACAGGTATAATCTCTTCCGTAAGATAGAGGTTTATAGGCTGTTTTTATGGCGCTGCCCTCTTTTTTTGTAATACTGACCTGATTTGTTTTTTCATTCTTCGTAAGAAAACCACTGATTTCACCGGCTTGGTTGATTCTTCCTTTTACAATCGTAATATAATACTTACCGATGCTTCTGTCATGAATCAGTCGGCTTAAAAGCTGACTGCCCGGTAAAGAAATACCGCATAATACCAAACCGCTGGTATTACGGTCCAACCTGTTTTGAACGGAGGGTTTAAATGTGAATAGGGTTTCCTTTGTTATTTTCTTATTTGCAAGCAGATACCCTATCATCCACTCATTTATTGATGCCTGCTTCTCATCAGCTTTTTGTGTTAGGATACCGGCAGGTTTGTTTAAAACAAGAATATATTTATCCTCATATACAACGGAAATATTTTTTAACTCTGTATATGCATTCTGATATATAGCAGTTTCCGGTATGGTTAAGGCATTATCCTTTAAATCAACATCTTGTCTGCCTGTAAAATGATGAAAGGTTTCTTTTGAAAAAAAGAAAGAGAGAGTATCTCCTACTGCTAAAATCTCTTTCCCTTCTGCCTTTTTATCATTTAATACTATATTTTTTTTACGGAGCATTTTATATAAAAAACCACTCCCTGCCTTGGGCATGAGTTTATGAAGAAATTTATCCAACCTTTGTCCGGCCTCATTACCGCCAATTTGATAAGACTGCATTCTTTTACTCCTTATTATAAGGCAATGCTTTTTAAAGTATTGGCAATACCTGCTGTTAATGTATCCTCAATCCGTAATTGTCCCAACTGCTCAAGACGTTCCGTATATTTACGGAGGTCTTTATATATTTTAATTGTAATATCTGTATGGTTATCCACCTTAAGGCAAGTATCCAAGTGTTTTGCACAATCAGTTTCAGAAAGCTTTTCATTGGGCATATAACCCGCAATCGTATTGCCGCATATGGTGATATGTAATACCGGATATGTTTTCTCTCTTGTGGTATATATCATATCATATAAGCAAAAAATCCCTTCTGTATATTTCTCGATATCGGATGCATCCGTATTAGATAAACTATGATATTTACAGTACATTATGGCACTTACCAGGCTCTTACTTGCGGGAAGGCATCCCAGTATGGCTACAATTGTCAATAGATTATTACGGGAGCCGGTTGTAAGATATCCTGCCGTAAATAATGAAATAGAAATAAAAAAATAAATAAAAGTACGGATGATTTCATATTTTTTTTGACTGTCAATATAGTTTTTTGTGCCTTTTACTTTTGTTGTGGTAAATAAACGATTTATATTCATATGATAATTCCTTATGTGTTTCTCTACTTCCTCAGGGTAGCAAATTCAAATTCTCCCCCATGGCGTTTATTAATTATACTGCATTTTTCCTCGGAATGCAATAAACGGCTTAGGCCTTGAGCTTTGTAGAAAAACGCAGTATGATTTCCTGAGGCAATATCTTGGTTGCCAACAAGAAAGCTTTCATAGGTATGCCCGGAACCGCGATATCCTGTTTTTTATAGGATGCCTTAATGGCACTGTCTACGCATTGCCTGGTTGTGATCATGGTAAGCTTCTTTATTGCAAGGGTTCTCCCGTATTGTTCCGCAATAGTAAAGAATTCCGTATCCACAGGACCGGGACAAACTGCGGTTACATAAATTTTATATTTCGCCAGCTCTTTGTTCAGTGCCCGGGAAAAGCTTAGCACATAAGACTTTGTTGCCGCATAAACGGCAAAATCCGGTTGGGGAAGAAAGGCTGCAGTGGAAGACATTTGTATAATGCGGCTCTCCTTTTTCATATAGGGCAGGGTGATGTAAGTCATTTTAGTAAGTGCCTTGCAATTAAGCTCTACCATATCAAGCTGTTCTTCCAAGGGAATATCTTCAAAAGATCCCAAAAGACCAAAGCCTGCCGCATTAATGAGCATACGAACGGTTACATTAGCTTCCTCCAAAAGGCTCTCAAATAAATCCAGGGCATATTCATCCGTTACATCCATACAAATCAGTTTCGTTTTATGTACCATAACCTTAGCCAATTCCATAAGGCGCTCTTTTCTTCTTGCTACCAGCCAAATTTCATCAATATTAGTAAAGGCTGTATCTATCTGTAGTGCAAATTCCAGTCCGATACCGGCGGACGCTCCGGTGATAATAATAATATTTTTGCTTTTCATATGATTCCTCCGTTTTACTTATTTTTGTCGGTTTTCTTTTTATGAATATTTCGAATGGTTTTTTTCGTTCCGGTCCGGCTGCTTTTACTGTTTCCGGTCCGACTTTCTTTTGTGTTTTTAGTAATCATACGATTATTATCTTTTTCGTAGCTCAATTTTCTGGGACGTACCAGACACTTTTTCCCGAACCCGATTAAATCCTCTCTTCCTGCCATGCGTAATGCCTCACAAACCAAATCATAGTTCTTAGGATTTCGATACTGAATCAAAGCACGCTGCATCGCCTTTTCATGTGGATTTTTACAAACATAAACAGGCTTATTATCCCTTGGGTCCAATCCCGTATAATACATTACCGTAGATATGGTGGAAGGTGTAGGATAAAAATCCTGCACCTGCTCGGGCATATAACCCAAATCCCGCAGATACTCAGCCAGCTCTATCGCCTCCTTTAAGGTGGAGCCGGGGTGGGAGGACATCAGATAGGGTACAAGAAATTGTTTCAGACCCAGTTCATCGTTTAGCTTCTTGTATTTTGCAGAAAAATCTTCATAGACTGCTTTCTTTGGTTTACCCATATGCTGCAGTACCGCATCGGAAATATGCTCCGGTGCTACCTTAAGCTGACCGCTTATATGATATTGTACCAGCTCTTTAAAAAAGTTGGTATCACTGTCTGCAAGCATATAGTCAAAGCGAATACCGGAACGAACAAATACTTTTTTAACCCTCGGTAATTCTCGTAATTTACGTAATAAAGAAAGATAATCCGAATGGTCTACGGTTAGGTTTTTACAGGGCTTGGGGAAAAGACATTCTTTGTTTTTACACACACCCTTTTCAAGCTGTTTTTCGCAGGAAGGATGTCTGAAATTTGCGGTAGGACCTCCTACATCATGTATATATCCTTTAAAATCCTTATCCTCTGTTAATAACTTTGCCTCTTCCAGAATGGATTCATGGCTTCTGACCTGTATGGTACGGCCCTGATGAAAAGTGAGTGCGCAAAAGCTGCAGCCTCCGAAACAACCCCTATTGCTGATTAACGAAAATTTGATTTCCGTAATAGCGGGAACTCCGCCCTTGTCTTGATACATGGGATGATAGGTACGCATATAGGGAAGTGCATATACATGATCCATTTCTTCCATGGTAAGGGGTTTCTGAGGAGGGTTTTGCACAATATGGATTCCTCCGGGATATCCTTCTATCAGAGTTTTGCCCGTAAAGGGATCCGTATTTTGATTTTGTACGGCAAAACTTTTAGCATATTTTTCGGGTGTTTCCTTCATGGAAACATAATCCGGAAGCATATATCCTTCATAAACATCTTCAGGTGTTTTGGTTTTATATACCGTACCCGGAATAAAGGTAATATCACGAATCCCAATACCGCTGTTTAAAGCATCCGCAATCTCAACTACGCTCTTTTCTCCCATTCCATAGGAAATCAAATCGGCTTGGCTATCCAGTAAAATGGATCGTTTAAATTTATTAGACCAATAATCATAATGCGCCATTCGTCTTAGGCTTGCTTCTATCCCCCCAATGATAATAGGAACATCACGATAGGTACGCCGAATCAGATTGCCGTATACGACCGTTGCATAATCAGGTCGCTTACCGCTTTCCCCGCCCGGGGTATAGGCATCACCTGCTCTTCTCTTTTTAGAAACGGAATAATGATTCACCATACTGTCCATATTACCTGCAGTTATAAAAAAGGCAAGCCTTGGTTTTCCCAAAATCGTAATACTGGAATCATCTTTCCAATCAGGCTGGGATATAATTCCCACACTATATCCATTGGCTTCTAAAACCCTGCTGATAATGGCATGTCCAAAAGACGGATGATCCACATAGGCATCCCCCACTACATACACAAAATCAAGCTGTTCAATTTTTCTATCTTCCATATCCTGAATACTTACAGGTAAAAAACCATTGTACAATGCTTCTTCCTCCCGACTGCTTGAAACTAAAGCAGCTCATAAAAATCATCGATAAAATAATCCGCAAGTTCCTGCTTCTCCTTACGAAAATCCGCAGAATAGTAATCTTCTACAGCACAGACCTCCATACCCGCATTTCTTCCTGCCATAATGCCGGGTATAATATCTTCAAATACTAGGCATTTAGCCGGATTTACACAAAGCCTCTCTGCTACGGCCAGATAAATATCCGGTGCAGGTTTTCCCTTGTTCACCTCACAAGATGTTAAAATACAGGAAACATAATCGTGTAAGGAAAGTGCCTGTGCTGCATGTTCCACAAGCTCCCTTGAATTACTGGTTGCAATACCTATCTTAAGTTCTATTTCTTTACAAAATTGCAGAAAGGGAAGTGCACCCTTCTTGAATGGCACCTCATACCTGTATTTGTCACATGCCATGGCATTCCAGTCAGCTTTAATGGTTTCCAAGCTATCAGGAAGATTAAATCTTTCTTTAAAGAAAATTGCAACCTCTGAAAAACTCTTTCCATCAAGCTCATTTTGCATTTCATAAGGAAATATAATGTCAAAACGTTCCAGATATTCTTTATCTATTTCACTCCATATCCACATGGAATCTAAAAGCGTACCGTCTAAATCAAATATAACTGCTTCAAATTCAGTTAAACTTTGTTTCAATGGATTACTTAAAGGGTTCATATCATTTCTCCTTCATTAGCAATTGTATTTCTGTTTCTAAAAGAGGGCGAAAACACCCTTTTTCCAAATCCGGCGGAAGTAAAAGGGGACCCATGGAGATTCTTTTTAAATAAAGAACCTTATTATCTACCGCTCTCATCATTCTCTTTACTTGATGATAGCGCCCCTCTTGTATGATAATCTCAATCCTATTTTCATCAATTATTTTAACTTTGGCGGGCATGGTTAGCTCTTTATCTCCGATATCCACACCTGCTTCAAGACTTTCTACCGCATCCTTTGTAATGGGGAATTCCAGTTCTACCAAATATGTCTTATCCACATGCTTTTTAGGTGACAATAATTTATGTGCCAAATCTCCGTCATCCGTAATAAGTAGAAGACCCTCTGTATCTTTATCTAAACGCCCCACGGGAAAGAGATTGCGTGTAGGAATATTCTCCAGTAAATGCATGATGGTTTTTTCTTTTTTATCTTGGGTAGACGTTATAACACCTGCCGGTTTATGCAGCATATAATAGTGAAACTTAGAGTAGGATAGCTTTTTATGATCAAAAATAATAATATCTGAATGCTCTTCTATTTTTTTATCAGGAGATGTTTCAACTGCACCGTTTACGGTGACCAATCCCTTTTTTAATAATTGCTTCACAACACTTCTACTGCCGATACCCGTATCACACAGAAATTTATCTAACCGCATCATAGTGATTCCTCTGCTTTCCAATATTCATTATGATTTTAAGCCATTCATTTCTTAAGTTGACCATACATATAATGTGAGTAAGGAAACAAATTAAACGAGAATAATATGAAGCCTTCCGTTAAAAAAACATTGAAATCCGGGTTCTTTCTATTGCTGACAACCCTGATTCTTTTATATCCTCATTTCAGCCTTTACTATGCTGCCACAGGCTTAAGCCTATGGTTTGACCGAATGGTTCCCGTACTGTTTCCCTTTATGCTATTATCTACTATCATGATTCGCCAGAATCTTACGGAAGACTTTGCCGGCATCTTATACCCTATTCTCGGTCCGTTATTCCGCATCAGCCGCAATTGTGTTTATTGTATTCTATTGGGCTTTTTATGTGGCTTTCCCATGGGTGCCAAGGTGATTGCGGAACTATATGAGCGTAATAAGCTAAATCAAAGAGAAGCCGAATTCTTGCTTGCTTTTTGTAATAATATCGGGCCTGTCTATTTTTTAAGCTTTTTACTACCCACTATTGGAATGAATCATAAATATAAAATCCCGATTTTTCTGTTTGGTATGTATGGAATTCCTCTTTTATATGGATTATTCCTTCGTTTCACAGGGTTTTTGCTGCCATCCGGACATTTTCAAATGTGGGGTAATAAAGCAAATAAAAAAGCAGAAAGCATAGAACCCTTTTCCCTGAGCTTAGAAGGAGCTATGCAATCTTCTATTTCAGGAATCACCACCCTAGGGGGATATATGATTTTATTTAATTTATTAAATTTAATTCCCCATGCCCTTTCTTTACTCTTTTCAAACGCAGATGGGGAATTATTACTCTCATCCATAAACTGTATGGTGGAAATTACAAGCGGTATCAGCCGCATTGGTAGTACTTTTCCTCTTATTGTACTGATATTGCTGCCCATAGGAGGACTTTCTTGTATTGCACAAACCGCAAGCGTGCTTAAGAATACAAACCTATCAATGGGAAGATATCTAATACATAAAACAATTCAAACAGGAATAACCGCAAGCTTTTATCTCTTCTTTCGTTTCTTCCTATTTTGACGTTTTTTCCTCATTACAATTATATTGGTAATCAAGAGGGCTGAAAACAAAATTCCCGCCACAAGCAGGCATATTTTTAAAAAGTCTAAAAACGAGGTGGAAGTATCCTCTTGGTTTTTCGTTTCGGGAGCCTTAAAGCCCTCCGTTCCATTGCCGGAAATATCACCTGATGAAACATCACCCTCTAAAACATTGTTTTTTGTTTCGTCATTATCAATAATCTTCTCCGGTGTACTTACAAATACCGGGAAACCGGATAAAATATTGCTTTCCTTATATCTGTCATATTGATTGATGCCTCTTACCACAATAACAGGACTGACACCGTCAGGGATATCTATCTCCAAATTAAAGGTGTCCGGACTATATAAAGCCATCACATCTGTTTCAGGCCATGCTAAATAAGGTGTATAGGTATTTCCTCCATCAATACTATAGGAATAATATAACATGGGTGAATCATAATCATGGGCGGTGATTGTAATACCTATCACATGATTGTCTATATCCACATGGGTTTCTTCAATCATACAAATATCGGGATCCGTATTATCTGCCTGTACATACAGGGCATTGGGGGTAATATCCGGTAAGCCATCATAATGACTGTAATCCACATCCAGCAGCTTACTCTTTAGCCCAAAATATTTAGCTACGGAGGTTGCATCCGCAATTCCAAACGCAATCAAATCTTCCTCAGAATCACAAAATCCAACATCAGCATCATGGTCGATATGACAATGCTCTATCAGTGCTGCGGGAATATCAAATTCTTCGCAAAAGCGGAGGATACCGTAATAATCAGTTCCCTGTTCATTAAACCTTGTTTTTACACCACGTATAAATAACCCCATTTCCTTCATGGTATCCATCTGTACACAGCCGAATCGATACCCTTCCCTGTTAAGGTCACCGAAGGCAGATACCCATACCTCCGAACCGAAGAGCTTATTTTCAGGTGACATATTAAAATGCAGGCAAAAAACAAAATCAGCATTTACAGAGGCTGCAAATTCCGCTCTCTCTTTTATACTCATATCCGTATCAGCCGAAGTATGAGTCATATATACCGTAATATCATCGTATTTTTCAAGCTCCTCACACATGGCATTTGCAACAATTATATTCATTTCTTTTTCAAGAAAACCATTATAATCCGCTCCCAGATTATCTCCCCCATGGCCCGGATCAATTACAATCACCAGCTGACCGTCCATATCTAGGGGATAAGAAAAACCACTTGCTATACAATCACCGGAAAAGAGCAGAAAACACTGAATAAATAGTATTACTGCAGTAATGATTGATATAATTTTTTTCATATGTACTCCTTTGTATGATTTTCTTTCCTTTCCGTCTCAGTGTGATCCAAGCGGAGTATTTTTTATTTTATAGAACGTAATTTCCTTTATAATAAAAAAGACGGTTTCCGGTAACATTAAGTGTTCCGGAAACCGGTCTGTTCATCCCATCGCATATTATTAAATAACATCAATACTTTCTCTTGGTCCATCCATATCAACTTCTGTTAAATCATCCTCGACCGGATGCAATTCAGCACGATTGGATTGGATAATATCTTGATATTGATTTAAGTTTCCGATCAAAATATCATAGTCCGAGGCAGCGGAATGTGTTGCCGCTTCTATTATGTTCTCCAAATTAGCCAATAAATCATCCATATATTGCATGGCTGACATACGGACATTATTAGCATCCATGGTAGCATTGTCTAAAAGTTCCTGGGCCTGCCTGGTTGCCATGGTAACCACCTCATTTGCTTGGGCATAGGCTTGCTGCATAATTTCATGCTCATTAATAAGCTGATTGGTTTGGATAGTTGTTTCCTTTACCAGAGTCTCCGCCTTCAGTCTTGCATCATTTAAGATAGCTTCCTTATTACTGATGATTTTCTGATAACGCTTGATTTCATCCGGCGTCTTCATACGTAGTTCACGTAATAATTCATCTATTTGGTCCTTATTTACAATAATCTTGGAACTGGAAAACGGCTGTGGCTTACAACTGTCAATATATTCTTCTATCTCATCAATTAATTGTTCGATTTTGCTGCTCATTTTGCTCTCCCTACTCCTAATTATCACGCTTTATTCCGTATTTATCATATACCATATCTACAACAAAGCCGGGAACACATTGAGAAATATCACCACCGAAGCTGGCGATTTCCTTGACGCTTGAAGAGCTTAAATAAGCGTACTGCAAGCTTGTTGTCATAAACATAGTATCAAGCGCTTCCTTCGACAGCACCCGGTTGGTTTGTGCTATCTGCAGCTCATATTCAAAATCAGTAATGGCCCGCAATCCTCTGATAACTACACGAATATTATTTTCCCTCGCATAATCAATCAGCAGACCGCTGAAGGAATCCACTTTAACATTGGGAAAATCCTTAATTGCTTTTTCTAATATTTTAACACGTTCTTCTACAGAAAACAACGGATTCTTTTCTTTATTGTTCAGAACGCTGACAGTCAACTCATCAAAAATAAGTGCCGCCCGTTTTATAACATCGAGATGTCCAAAAGTTATCGGATCAAAACTTCCCGGATAAACAGCACGCTTCATTAAAACCGCCTCCCTCAATTTACCTTTTTAAGAAATAAATGTTTATTAGTTTTATATTTTTTTTCTTTTGTGACAGCAAAGCCTAAGCTTTCCACATAAGAAAAATCGGTTTTTAAATCCGCTTCCACAATAAGGATTGTATGCTCCTTTATATAGGGATAATGGGAAAGCGCCGTTAATACTTGCTTCTCTAATCCCTGCTCATAGGGCGGGTCTATAAAGATAATATCGACTTCTTTCTCGTAAATATTACCCAAAGCACTGACAGCATCCTGTTTTAATATAATCGAATTGGGAGTTAATTTTGTAAATTGTAAATTTTCCTGAATACAGTTTGTGGCAGAAACCGCATTATCAATAAAATATGCTTTTTTTGCACCACGGCTTAAGGCCTCTATCCCGATTGCACCGCTGCCGCTGAATATATCCACAAAAACACTTCCCTGGGTATAAGGCTGCAGCATATTAAATAAAGTTTCCTTGATACGATCCGTCGTCGGACGTGTCTGCCCCTCAGGGCCTTTTAAGGGAAGGCTTTTTGCCGTTCCTGCAATTACTCTCATTGTGACTCCTTTAACAAAATCAGGTTCTTACTTTTATTCCCTTGCTGTCTCTTTTACCCAATTTAATATTATTTAAAACAAGTTTTTTATTTTTATATTTTATGGTGGAAACTACTGCATTCTGGGTATAATATACTTCTTCCAGGAAATCACCTTCTCCTAATTTCATGCCTCTCACACCAATTGCATTTTTTTTCTTCTCGGGAATCTCTTCAATGGGGAAACGCAGGAAATAGCCCTCATTTGACTGTAATACAAGATTACGCTGCTCCTTTAGGATTACAACGCTGATTACCTGGTCCCCTTCGTTTAATTTGGTAGCAACTACCTGTCGCTTACTAACGTCAAATTCTCCCCCATCCACTATTTTAACCATGGACTGCTTTGTCACAAATAACAAACGATATAGATTAAGCTCTGATTGGTTTGTGATACACAGTATGTTTTCTTTATCCGAGCTATAATTACTTACATTGTCGATAGGGATTCCTTTATCTCTGAATTTTCCATAAGGCAGGTCCATAACCTTGATTGTATGGAGTGTTCCGCTATCGGTAAATATATATATCTTACCTGTGTTTTTACAATTTACGATATATTTATTTTCTGCATCGGCAGCTTCCTTATTTCGTTCATAAACAGCAGAATCAATTGTCTTTGCATAGCCAAAACGATCCATCAGGAAGACCACTTCCATTTCTTCTATCTTTTTCTCAGTATATACGGCTTCTTTGGCATTTTCAATCCTTGTTCTTCTATTCCTGGAATATTCACGTTTGATTTGCTCTAATTCGTTAATGATAACCTGTGTCATAGAATCTTTTCTTACTAATATATCCTCATAGCGATAAATATTGGCTAAAGTCTCCTCATGCTCATGAATCAGCACTTCCATTTCCAATCCGATTAATTTATAAAGACGCATTTCTAATATAGCATTGGCCTGATTATCCGTAAACGCAAGCTGTGCTGCCATAATCTTAGATTCTTTTGATTTAAACCTGATTCCTTCGGTTTTACCCTCCACAAAACAAGCTTTTGCCATCGCCCTGTCCCTGGAACCTCGCAGAATTTCAATAATTAAATCTATGACATTACATGCTTTTATTAAGCCCTCTTGAATCTCTTTCTTGTTTTGCTCTTTTTGAAGAAGCGTATTATATTTTCTCGTTACCACTTCAAACTGAAAGTCAACATTTGCTTTCAGAATCTGCTTTAAGCCCATGGTCTCCGGCAGGCCCTCGGAAATAGCCAGCATATTGACACCAAAAGTGTCCTCCAGCCTGGTTTTTTTATAGAGCATATTGGTAAAATTTTCCACATCCGTGTCTTTTCTCAGTTCAATTACAATACGAATGCCATCTTTTGAGGACTGATTGGAAATATCCAAAATATCCGCTGTTTTTTTGGTTTCGGAAAGTGAAGCTACATCGGAGAGAAATTTAGCAATATTCGCACCGATCATGGTATAGGGGATTTCTGTGATAACCAGATTTATTTTTCCACCCTTTGCCTTTTCAACCGTGGTCTTACCTCGGATTTTAATCTTGCCCATACCGGTCTCATAGATATCCAGAAGCTCGTCCTTATTTATAACAATCCCACCCGTAGGAAAGTCAGGCCCCTTTATGTATTTCATTAACTCACGGGTCGTAATGGAGGGATCTAACATATATGCCTTCATGGCTTCCAATACTTCAGAAAGATTATGAGGGGGAATATTAGTTGCCATACCTACCGCAATCCCTTCTGATCCATTTATTAAAAGATTTGGGATTTTAACGGGAAGCACAGAAGGCTCCTTTTCGGTCTCATCAAAATTGGGGACAAAGTCCACTACATCCTTGTCCAAATCGGCTAAAAATGCTTCCTGAGTGATTTTTTCCAAACGGGCTTCCGTATACCTCATTGCGGCCGCACCGTCACCTTCAATATTGCCGAAATTACCATGTCCGTCTACAAGAGGCAGGCCCTTCTTGAATTCTTGTGCCATAACAACCAATGCTTCATAAATAGAGCTGTCACCATGGGGATGGTATTTACCCATGGTATCCCCAACGATACGTGCACTCTTTCTATATGGTCTATCATAACGCATGCCCAATTCATGCATATCATAAAGAGTACGCCGTTGAACAGGCTTCAATCCGTCACGAACATCGGGCAGCGCCCGTGCCACAATTACACTCATGGCATAATCGATAAAGGATTTCTGCATCAAATCAGCGTATTCTGTTCTTATGATTCTATTCTCATCCATTTTTCAATCCTTTTCTGTGTACCAAATCAAAAATCAGCTTTCCGGTATCGGTACACCTGAAATACATTCTTAAATATCCAGTGCCGCATCTCTTGCATGGGCATGGATAAAAGCTTTTCTTGGCGGTACATCAGTACCCATCAGCAGCTCTGTAATCTCAGAAGCCATTCTGCCATCCTCGATTTCAATTCGTTTGAGCAGTCTGGTTTTGGGATCCAGGGTTGTTTCCCAAAGCTGAGAAGCATCCATTTCACCCAAGCCCTTGTAACGCTGCAGGGTAAAGGGTGATTTATGTGTTTTCCTGTATTTTTCCAATGCCTTGTCATCATAGAGATATTCCTCTGCGCCCTTACTTGGCATTGCCTTATAAAGGGGGGGCATGGCCTGATAAACATGTCCTTCATATATGAGCTCCGGCATAAAACGATAAAACAAGGTAAGGAGTAAAGTACTGATATGGGCACCGTCCACATCTGCATCCGACATTATAATGATTTTATCATATCGCAGCTTGCTGATATCAAAATCATTGCCATAGCCCTCTGAAAATCCACAGCCAAAGGCATTAATCATTGTTTTGATTTCGGCATTGGCCAGCACCTTATCAATACTTGCCTTTTCCACATTCAGTATCTTTCCACGGATGGGAAGGATTGCCTGATACAATCTGTCCCTTGCCATTTTTGCGCTGCCGCCCGCAGAATCACCCTCTACAATGAAAATTTCACATTGGGAAGCATCTTTGGATTCACAGTTAGCCAATTTCCCGTTGCTTTCAAAGGAAAATCTTTGTTTTGTCAGCATATTGGTTTTAGCCCGCTCTTCTGTTTTTCTTATTTTAGCAGCTTTTTCCGCACAGGAGATTACATTTTTTAAGGTTTCTATATTACGGTCAAAAAATCGAACCACTTCTTCGCCGGTAACTTTGCTTACAACCTTGGCGGCATCCTGATTATCTAACTTTGTCTTCGTCTGTCCTTCAAAACGGGGATCGGGATGCTTGATTGATATAACTGCCGTCATTCCGTTGCGCACATCGGCGCCCGTGAAATTAACATCCTTTTCTTTTAAAATTCCCAATTCCCTTGCATAGGAATTGATAATATTTGTAAAAGAACTCTTAAATCCCGTAAGATGTGTGCCGCCTTCCGCATTATAAATATTATTACAAAAGCCCAGAACATTTTCATGAAATTCATTCACATACTGGAGTGCGACTTCAACCGTAATACCTTCACTTTCTCCTGTAAAATAAATCACATCATGAACCATTTCTTTAGACTTATTCATATCCTTAATAAAGCCGGTAATACCCTCCGGTTCATGAAACTTGATATGCTCTGTCTCTTCCTTACGCTTATCTTCATATATTATGGTCAGTGCAGGATTTAGATATGCCGTTTCATGAAGACGGCTTTTTACATCATCCTCTTTAAAACGTGTTTTATCAAAAATGGTATCATCCGGTAAAAAATTAATGATTGTTCCTGTTTCCTTGGTCTTTCCTATAACAGGTAAAAGCCCGTCCACCAAATCGATGACGGGAGTCCCTTTTTCATATTGATCTTCATAGATGAATCCACCATGTTTGACTCTTACGGTCAATCTGTTTGACAAAGCATTCACAACGGAGGAACCCACACCATGCAAACCTCCGCTGGTCTTATAAACAGAGTGGTCGAATTTACCGCCTGCATGCAATGTGGTGAATACCAGTCGTTCCGCACTCACACCCTTTTCATGCATACCTACCGGAATACCCCTTCCGTTATCCGCTATGGTGGCCGAACCGTCCGCCTCTAGGGTAACACATATGGTATCACAATAACCTGTTAAATGCTCATCCACGGCATTGTCTACAATCTCATAGATCAGATGATTCAATCCCTTTGCCGATACACTGCCGATATACATACCGGGACGTTTTCTAACGGCCTCCAGACCTTCCAGTACCGTAATGCTTGACGCATCATAGTTTTCAGTTTTTGCCATTTATTACACTCCTTCAACTGCAAAAAAAACTTTGCACATATACTATTATACCATGTATTTAGTATGTGTGCAAAGAAAAATATACTATCTGTAGTAGATTTGAGAATATTATACTTCGATTTTCTTACAGCAGGCAACTGCCAAAGCACCGGGTCCGATGTGACAGGCAACGCTTAAGGAAAGGGGATCCATATGGATATCATAACCGGGAAAAGCTTCTTCCACTTCCTTCTTTAATTGCTCTGCTGCTTCCCTATTATAGGTATAAGCAATCTGCAGCCAAATATTCTTCTTGTCGCTAGATCCTTTAAAACGGTTTTTAATATCGTTCTTAACAGCGTTAATCATCAGGGTCTTTCCCTGACCGTTAGTTCTTGCTTTAGCAAAAGCATCTAGTTTTTCCCCCTGTATAGTGAGAACAGGCTTTAGCTTTAAAATGGTACCCAAAGCTGCGGCGGCAGGAGTGATACGTCCCCCTTTTTTTAAATAATATAAGGTATCCAGCATAATATAAATACTGCTGTTAAATTTATCTTTTTCCAAAAAATCCTTGATTTCATATCCACTGAATCCTTTTTGAGCAAGGCCCTTGGCATCTAAAACCGATTGTCTCTGGGTGACTGATATACGTTGATTGTTTACTACAAATACCTTTCCCTCAAATTCAGGCTCACGTGAGAGCATAGTAGCACTCTGGCATGATCCCGATAGACCGCTGCTCATAGGAATATGCACGATCTCATTATAGCCTTGGGATAGCATTTCACGCCAGCAGCTCATGACTAAATCAGGTGCAGGCTGGCTTGTACTGATTCTTGCCCCTCCTCTTAATTTTTCATAAAAGGATTCCTGTGTTAAGGTTATATCTTCATAATACGTCTCTTCATTAATCATAAAAGGCATGGGAAGTACTTCAACAGAAAGCTCCTTTGCCTGCGCTTGGGTAATCCCACTGTTTGAATCTGTTATTATAGCTATACGGGGCATAATTCCTCCAAATTCTCATTAAACATTATTGAAAAGCTAGGTTTCATTGTACCTTTAGATAGTAATAAAGTCAACACAATTCAATGCCCCCGTCTTAGCCTGATGAAGATATTTCTCTATGATTCCGTTTTTTTTCAATACTTCACCGTGACGTAACACACATTCCGATGCTTGCTTTAAGATTGCGGCATCATTATAAATATTGCCCAATTTAAACTGTAAATCCCCGCTTTGCCTAATTCCGAACAAATCCCCCGGACCTCTTCGTTTCAAATCCTCTCCTGCAATATAAAAACCGTCATTAGAATGATTGAGGATATCCAATCGCTCTATGGTTTCTTTTTTATCATTAGTATTTATAAATATGCAGTAGCTTTGATGCTCTGCGCGCCCTACGCGGCCGCGTATTTGATGAAGCTGTGCCAGCCCGAACCGTTCCGCATTTTCAATCAGCATTACCGTAGCATTGGGCACATTGATACCTACTTCTATGACCGTTGTGGATACCAGCACATCTATCTGTCCCGTGGCAAAGGCCTCCATAATACGGTTTTTATCCGAAGGGCGCATTTTTCCGTGTAATCCGGTAATCCGAACAGTTGCAGGCAATGCCGCTCTTATTTTTTCGGTATAATCGGTGACATTTTCAACCCCGTCCAATTCACCCTCTTCCACCATGGGGCAGATACAGTATGCCTGTCTTCCCGAAGCTATCTCTTTTGCAAGAAATTTATAAGCCGTGTCCCGATAGGATGGTCCTACCACGCAGTTTTTAATGGCCTTTCTCCCTCCCGGCAATTCATCTATAATAGAAATATGCAAATCTCCATATAGGATAATTGCAAGTGTTCTTGGGATAGGCGTTGCACTCATTACCAAAACATGGGGGTGATTTCCCTTTGCTTTTAAATTTTCCCTCTGTCTTACGCCAAAACGATGCTGTTCGTCGGTAATCACAAGAGCCAGGTTTTGAAAGGAGACCTTCTCCTGTATCACCGCATGCGTACCGATTACCAGGTTGGCACTGCCTTTTGCTAATGCCTCATAAGCCTCGCGCTTTGCGGATGCTGTTTGTGAACCTGTTAAGAGTACCGGCTTAAAAGGCAGCTTAAATTGTTTTGTCAATTCCATAATAGCTTCATAATGCTGATTGGCAAGTACCTCCGTAGGTGCCATCAAAGCACCCTGATAGCCATTGGATATACATAAGAGCAATGCCCAAATCGCTACAATTGTTTTACCCGATCCCACATCACCCTGCACAAGACGGCTCATAATTGTTTCACCCGTCATATCTGTACGTATTTCTTCAATCACCTTTAGCTGGGCCTTTGTCAGCCGATAGGGCAAAGCCTCTATAAAACGGGCGGTTTCCGCTGTTTCAATCATGGGAGCCGGATTTTTCTCTGCTTGGATACTTGCTTTGGATTCTTGAAGCAACAAAATAAAGAAAAAAAATTCGTTAAACACCAGTCTTTTTCTTGCTTCTATCAGCTGCTCATAGTCTTTGGGAAAATGAATGGATTGTAATGCCTCCTCATAATCCATTAAGTTTTCTTCGGAAAGGATTTCCTTTGAGAGCAATTCCTCAGGCATGGTGCAATGCTGCAGCATTTGTCTTACCGCCTTAATAATCGCCTGATTGGTAATGCCTTTGGTAAGGGGATAGCGTGGTAACACAGAGTTCATTAAATTGCGGTATACTTCTTCCTGAAAAATTCGGGGTTGCTCCATTACCAATGCATGATTGCTTTTTTTCTGTACCACACCTCGGAACAGATAAAATTGCCCGCTTTTTAGTATATTTTTTAAAAAAGGCATATTAAAAAAAGTAAGCTGCATGGAGCCGGTTTCATCTTTTATGGTAACCGTCAAAATCTTTAAATTACGAACCTGTTTCATGAGAGGGGTTCCCATAACCAGTCCTCGAACGGTAACGATTCCGCTGACGGAGCAGTCACTGATTGTTATGGGTTCCTCAAAAGTCTCATAATCCCTGGGATAAAAGAAAAGAAGATCCTGCAGATTGTAAATATGCAATTTATGAAAAAGAGCGGCGGATTTCTCCCCCACTCCTTTTAAGGTGGTAATATCTGATTGTAAGTCCATAAAATTTCTCCCTATGGCAAACATACGATACACAGGTTATTCGGCAGAAATCACATAATAATAGATGGGTTGACCGCCCCACTGGAGCTCCACATCACAGCCTGAATATTTTTCGGCAATTAACTGTCTGATTTTATCTGCGTCCGATTCTTCCACATCACTGCCATAATAAATACTGATAAGTTCCAAATCATCTTCCATAATAGCATCTACCAGGCCAAGGGTAATATCTGTCAGGTCTCTTCCTACCGTAAGAATACCGGAATCCCCGATTCCCATATAATCGCCTTGCTTAATCACCTTATCATCAATCTGTGTATCTCGAACCGCATAGGTCACTTCTCCTGTCTTAACCTTACCTATTTCCTCAGACATAACAGAAGCATTGTCCTGTGCAGGTACATCCGGCACATAATTAATGATAGCTGCAATTCCCTGCGGAACGGTTTTGGTGGGAATTACGATGATTTCTTTGTCCTCTGTAAGTGAAGCAGCTTGTTGCGCAGTTAAAATCACATTACTGTTATTGGGCAGTATATATACAGTATCTGCATTTACCTTTTCAATCGCTTCCATCATATCGGCTGTAGACGGATTCATGGTTTGACCGCCTTCAATAATATGATCAACACCCAATCCCTTAAAGATTTCGTTCATGCCATCGCCGATGGAAACCGCTACAAAGCCTGCTGGTTTTCTTTCCATGGGCTTATCCGATTCTGCATTCTTTTGCTTTTGAGCTTCATTAAACAGCTTCTCCTGATGTTCCAGACGCATATTGTCAATCTTCATATTGGATAATGCGCCATACTTTAGAGCCCGCTGGATCGCCAGACCGGGATCATTCGTATGTACATGTACTTTAACTACATCATCATCTGCTACACATACAATAGAATCACCGATTGATTCTAAAAATTCCTTAAAATCCATTTCTTGCTTAATATTAAAAGTTTTGCTTAATAATATAATAAACTCTGTACAGTATATAAATTTAATATCAATTTCAGCCTGCGGATCCGTGTAAAATCCGGTAGCCTGTATTTTGGGGATTTCCACAAAGGTATAATCAATTTCCTTGCCTAAATAAGCATCATAGGCACCTGCCATGACTTCAACAAGGCCCTGACCGCCTGAATCCACTACCCCTGCTTGTTTTAATACGGGTAAAAGCTCGGGTGTCTGACTTAATACATAGCGTGCATGCTCAATAACTGTTCTGATAAAGGTATCCAAATCCTCCATACCGTCATCTGCCAACTCTCTTGCTTTTTCGGCGGCGCCTCGTGCTACCGTTAATATAGTGCCTTCCTTTGGTTTCATAACTGCCTTATATGCGGTTTCAGAAGCCCTCTCAAAAGCATCCGCTAAAATAGAAATATTTATTACCTTCTCTTCCCTTATGCATCTGGTAAAGCCACGAAGTAACTGGGATAAGATAACACCTGAATTACCACGTGCTCCACGCAGGGAACCGCTGGATATTGCTTTACATAAAGATTCCACATCCGGATTTTCACCCAATGCGGAAAGCTCCTTTGCTGCGGACATTATCGTAAGTGTCATATTGGTACCTGTATCCCCATCGGGGACGGGAAATACATTTAACTCATTAATCCACTCTTTTTTTGATTCCAAATTCTTTGCACCGGCTAAGAACATCTTTGCAAGCATCTTAGCGTCGATTGTATTTAAAGCCACGGTAAATCCTCCTTAATCAATCACTCTTACACCTTCGACAAAGATGTTTATTTTTTCAATTGTAATACCGGTAAATTCTTCCACCTTATACTTGACATTATCAATCAGATTATCTGAAACAGCCAAAATACTCACTCCGTACGCTACGATGACATGAAAATCCAATGTCAGCTTATTGTTGTTAATGGAAACCGAAATTCCTCTTGTGAGATTGTCCATTTTGAGTAATTTTGCAAGTCCATCCCTTGCAGAATAACCTGCCATACCAACGATACCGAAGCACTCTACCGCTACACTTCCGGCATACTGGGCAATGACTTCATTATCAATCACAATATTACCCATGTGGGTATTCATAGAAGAACCTTTCATGTAAAACCTCCTTCTTGCACGCCAATCTTTTCATCATCGGCAATGCACATATAATCCATTATAACTGCTTTCACTAAAAAATGGAATAAAAATATTTAAAAATTCAAAAAACTTACATTTTGACTTGCAATATTAATGTATTTCTGATAGTATATCAATGTTGCGAGTTTATCTCGTTTAAAGTTTATGCAAAAAATAGACTAATGCGAATGCATTTTGAGGAGGTGTCAAGATGGCTAAATGTGATATTTGTGGTAAGGGCGTTCATTTCGGTAATAACGTAAGCCATTCTCATAGAAGATCAAACAGAATCTGGAGTGCTAATATTAGAAACGTTAAATGTAAGGTTAACGGCGGTTCTAAGAAAATGCATGTATGCACAGGCTGCTTAAAATCCGGTGCTGTAGAAAGAGCTTAACAAACAAGAAAAAGTTAAAAGACGATGTGGCTAAGATGTTGCACCGTCTTCTTTTTTTGTTTCGATCTTTATTATGCCATATTTTTTTCTTCATTTATTTTCTGCATATCGCGCCGCTATTCTGCTTTTTTTCTTCTTTCATACTCCTGATTGATAATCTGCACCAGCTGTGCATCACCGCAAAGGTTGTCCGGGTGAAAAATTTTTAATAAATCCTTATATCTTTTTCTGAGTGTCAATGGATTATTTGCTCCTCTGAAAAGAATTGCTGCAATCTCTTCTGCTCCGGCTACCCTGCTTTCCCCTTCCCAAAGTTCCTTTTCCAGAGAAAATCTTGCATGTTCCTTATCAAGCCGCCGCCTATCAATATCAAGCTGCTTAAAGCCGTTTTGAAGTATCTGCATTTTTTTATCAAAGAACAGATTTTCATCCTTTAGCCTTTTCTGCTCTAACACAATTCTGTGATGCAGCATGTCCGATTCCGTCCGAAATTGAGCTCTTTCACGAAGCAATTTTTCTTTGTGCTCATTAATCTCACGTTTTTCATTTTCCAGACGAATATTTTCTTTAAATAAAAAGGTCTTAAGTTCTTTTAATGCTTCATCACTTTCTGCCTGAAGCAAATTTTCTATATCAAGCATGGCTGCCCTCTCTCAAACCACATACCATCAACAACTATCATAACAATTATACCCAATGAATAAAAGTAATGCAATAATGATAATTCCTACAAAGTCATTGTGTAAAAACAGCATAATAAGCATGCCGATCGCTATAAAAAACGCTAACAATCCTATTATCTTCATCCTGTCCATACGGCATACCCCATAATTGCTTTCTCTATAGAATATGCGTATTTACAGGAAAAGTTGCATTACTCTGCTGTATTTTCCGGAAATGCAATATCTACCGCTTTTTCATCAGGAATTGTATCCTCTTTTTTTGAAGATATTTTATCTAATAAATCAGGAATCATATCTAATATTTTTGTAACCGTATCCTGATTTTTAATATTTACCAATCTGGCAGAACCACTTTTACCTATTACAAGTACCGCACTGGGAGTCATTTTACCACCGAGGCCACCTACCCCATTCTGTGTTCTTTTGTCGCCGTTCAAACCGCCTCCGGCACCTATACCAAAAGTTACATCTACTAAAGGTAAAATAATTGTATCTCCGATTTTTGTTGCTTCACCTACTACCGTCTTTGTGGAAAGTATGGTATCCATTCCTTTTAACAGTGAATCTACTACATCACCAAGCCGATTTTCTGCCATTATATTTCCTCCCTTTTTAGCTGCTTAATAAAGATACGTAATTGTTTATCTAATAATATTTTTCCTGCCTGAAGCAGAATTGTAAATAAAGTAATTCTTCCTTTAGCGTAAACATTTCCTTCTAATATGGCCTTTTCAAAATCAGCCTCCATGCTTACATTATTGCCCAATATAGGTGACAGCATACCATACAAACCGCAAAGATAACCGGTTGTATCCGGTGAACCTGTACCAATGCGTATCTGAGCATGAAGAACTCTTGGGCGGATACTTTTTAACATTTTGAAGACACGCTTCTTAGTACGACCGAATAAACGCTGATTTTCTGTATCGGTAAGGATATCTTTATAATAAGAAATATTCTCAAAAAAATGTTTAATCTTATTCCATACATTTTTTATTTTATCACAGATAGAGCAAATTGTGTACTTTATCTTTCGTAGTTTTTCCTTAATCCACTTAATAGGATGACGTAGAAAATTCCCTGCACCAGTCTCTGCTTCTCTTTGCTCTCTTGCCGATTCATTGGAAGGATTATCCCCATCTTCTTTATGAGCGTCTTCCTGTTGCGCGTCTTCTTTCAGAACATCTTCTTTATGAGCGCCTTCCTGTTGCCCGTCTTCTTTCAGAACATCTTCTTTATGAGCATCTTCCTGTTGCCCATCTTCTTTGAGTCCGTCTTCTTTGTGAGCTTCTTCCTTACCTTTTGTATCCTCCGCTTTCTTATCCGAAACATATATGGGGATACCAAGAATCGTGATTACAATATTACCCGGCTTTGGATAATCATACCGCAGTGAGAATAAATGTAACAAATAAGATGCCCTGACTCGCAGCAAAATCTCTTCTTCATTTTTACTGCCTCGTACCCTATATCTGATGGGTGCAAAAAGAATTAATAAAAGCAATAAAATAATCAGACCAAGTATACATAATAGAATAATGCCGATAACGGCTAATATTTGCAGGATTACATGTAACATTTCAGATACTCCTTCAATGCGCAGTCCTCTCGAGCGGCATATGCTTCCTCTGCAATTTTCTGCACAAGACCGACTGCCTCATCAAAGTTTCCTGCAATGCCGATGACATAGGGCGGATTCTTTCTGTAATACTTTAAAGAAAGATATTTTGCCTTGTGGATTTCTAACTGGTCAGATGTATTTTTTGCCAGTATAATCACATAAAAATCCAGAAATTTTGCATGTCTCTGTAATTTATGTATCAGCTTATCAGGATTCTTAACTGATTTCCCTATATATAAACGTGGATACAGCTTCATAACAGGACTCCTTTGCTAAAAACATAAGAAATTTATTGAAAATACATTTTATAAACACAATCATACCATATTTTTCCCGATTTCCAAAGCTAAATGTTGACAACTGCAATTATTATTTTATACTATACGTATAGCTTGTCTTCATCCATTTTATTTTTACTGAAAGCAAAGGTGATACAAATGAGAACAATTGCCAGGATGGCTCTTGAACCGGGAATGGTACTAAGCAATGATGTACTGAATAATCGTGATGAAATAATTATCCCCGCCTATACCAAAGTAGATGAGAATGTGATTACCAGGCTTGAACGTCATTCCATTATGGTGGTTTCCATCATGGAGGATATTGATTACGCGACCACACATTTTGAAAGAATAAGGCTTTCCGAAGACTTCAAGCAGTTTGAGCGTACCTATTTGGAATTATTCCCCCAATATAAGGATATGATGAATAACCTTGTAGAAAACGGAACCTCTGTGGATACGGTTGCCCTCAAGCAAATTTATGATAAGCTGACCGACTCTGTCCCCAGCAACAAAAAGCTCCTTGATTATTTGTATAATATGGTACCCGAACCCGATGAACTTACACATATCCATTGCCTAAATTCGGCCTTGATTGCAGGTGTATTTGCTGATTGGCTGGGCATGCACCCCCATGAGAAAGAAACTTTGATCATGTGTGCTTTTTTTTATGACATAGGTAAGCTGAAACTTCCCTATGAGCTTCTGTGGAAGCCGGGCAAATTAACGGATTTGGAATATGCACAGATAAAAACCCATCCTTTACTGGGATTTAATATTGTTGAAAATCAGGTCGATTTAGATCCCTGTGTTAAAAAAAGTATACTGATGCATCATGAACGCTGCGATGGTACGGGATATCCTTCTAAATTAAAAATGCATCAAATTGATTTCTATGCCAGACATATATCCATTATTGATGCCTATGAAGCAATGACATCTCCCAGGGTTTACAGACAGACGCTTACCCCTCTTCAGGTGATTGAAAACTTTGAAAAAAGTGGTTTCCTACAATATGATTATGAAATCCTGCGTCCGATTATGATGCGTATTGCAGATACCCAAATCGGTCTTATGGTAAAGCTAAGTGATGGAAGTATCTGGGAAATATTTCTTGTTAACCAGCTTGTTTATTCAAAGCCGGTTTTAAAAAGAAATATTACCGGCAGTGATCAAATAGAGTTTTTGGATTTAATGAAAGCCCCTAATCTTAAAATAGTATCCATTTACTGATATAACAAAAATCAGCCGTATGGTTTTACCGGATGGCTGATTTTTGATTATTATTTAGTGTCAGTAATATTTCTTGCTGCCCCAAAGATTGTTCTTTTTTAATTCCAGAAACTCATTATAAGCTTTTTCTAAAATTTGTTTTTCATTGGAAAACTTTAAAAGATGATAAGCTTCATGATATTTATAAAATCCGGAATCAATAAAAAATTCTTCACGTTGTGGTTTACTGTAATAACTGTCCGCCATCATCAGGTACCAATGGACTTCTTTCTCTACGACATCTTCCGATACATTAAATGAATATTCACTTTTACCCACATATTTAATGATTGATGCCTGTGCGCTGGATTCTTCAAGCACTTCTCTGACTGCTGTTTCCTTGAATTCTTCGCCTTTCTCAACAGTTCCTTTGGGCAACACCCATCCCTCGTATTTATTCTTATAATTTTTATAAAGAAGAAGGATTTTTCCCCGGAAAATAACCACACCGCCGCAACTGGTTGCCTCTATCATTGCAATACCTCCGCTATTGGTGTGTCAATAAATTTGACTTAAATCTAGTATAGTCCAATCAGTCTGCCTCCGCAACTATTATTATTCATCGAAATAGGCATTAAAAATCCTTTTAGCCATGGGTACGGCATAATCGCCTCCGTTTCCGGCTCCCTCCAATATTATGGTTACACAAATTTCAGGGTTTTCTGCAGGTGCAAAGCCGGTAAACCAAGCATGACTTTCCCCTTTGGTATTATTATATTCTGCTGAGCCGGTTTTTCCTGCCGCTGTATAGGACAGGCCCGATATACGGGTAGCTGTTCCTTCTTCTACTACTGCTGTCATAAGCTCGGTTAATATTTGTGCTTCCTGCTCGCTCATAACCCTTCCATAAGAAGAAGGTGAAAAAGTTTTTATGATAGTTCCGTTATGACTCTCCACATGGGAAATATCATAGGGCTTCATCATAATTCCGTTATTTGCGATAGCTGCCGTAATCATATTCAGATGCAAAGGTGTAATCTGTATTCTTCCCTGTCCGATGGAGGTCTGCATCATTTCGGATATTGTCAAATCTTCATTCATAACAATACTGCTTTTTGTATAAGTGAATTTGACAGGAAGATTTTGATTGAACAATAAATCATTTAAGGTAACCGCAAATTTTTGTTTATCAAGGGTCATTCCAATATTAGCAAAAGAGGAATTACAGGATTTGGCAAAAGATTCTGTAAAATCAACCTTGCCATGTCTGGTTCCATGATAACAATTTATTCTGCTGTCTTCTACCTTATAATACCCAGGACAATTAAAGCTATACGTTTCATATGCGTCTGGATTTTCCCTGATATATTCTAAAGTAGTGATGATTTTAAAGGTAGAACCGGGAGGATAAATACCTTGGGTTGCACGGTTTAACAAAACACTGCTGTTTTTATCCTCTACTAAATCATCCCATATTTCCATAATCTCATTGGGATCATAATCCGGCTTGGATACCATAGCCAGAATCTTCCCTGTATTCGGATCCGAAACAATAATCGCACCCTTGTAGATGCCAAGTGCCTTGTAGGCAGCTTCCTGTATCGCCACATCATAGGTCGTATAAACACTATCCCCCGGATTTTTAACTCCGGCAAGATCATTTGCCACCTTTTCCGGCAAATTAATATTAGTATTAATCAAATAATAATTTGCCTGTGCTTCCACACCGGTCCTTCCTTGGGTAGAGTACCCTACCGCATGGGAAAATTTTTCTCCGTAGGGATAATTTCTTTCCTCCGTGCCGTCAGCAGATAGTATGGTCTGGGCTAAAATCTCTCCCCCTGATGCATAGATATATCCTCTGTAATTTTGGGAAATTAAAATATTCTGTCTGGAATTATAACTATTGTTTATTAAATCCTGCTCATTGGTGGCAACAAAATATGCCAAATATCCAATCATTCCCAAAAACAGAAATACGAAGGAATATATCACCACATAAATATTACGGTCGGTCTTCCTGCCGCTTGACTTGTCTTTTTGCAACATGCTTTTTTCCTCCTTCCTGATGTAGGGGTGTTTTTACCTGCACATAGTATAAGCCTTGTACGAGGAAGAACATAATCATGGTTGTCAGCACAGAGCTGCCGCCATAACTGATAAAGGGCAATGTCACACCGGTAAGAGGAATGAATTTAATGCCCCCTCCTATGGTTAAGAATACCTGGAAAATATAAATAACGCCAAAACCAAGTGATAATAATCGATAGAAATTATCCTTGAATTTAATTCCTATATTCATCATCATAATAAAACAGCTGATACAAATTAATATAGTACAGATACCGCTGATAACACCCAGCTCTTCACAAACCGCCGAAAAGACCAGATCGGTGGATACAAACGGAATGTCTCTCGGTGTTCCGCTATAAAGCCCCATACCAAACCAATTCCCGCTTCCGATAGCAAATAAGGATTGTGTAATTTGAAAACCTTCATTGTCTATATAGGAAAAGGGATCTTTCCATATAAGAACTCTTAAGCGCACATGGTCAAAAATATGATAAGCACCCACCGCTCCGATACTTCCCGCTAAAAGTCCTAGGAACATATACAGATAGCTTCCGGTTGCCATAAATACAACAAATATATAACCTACAAAGAAAATCAAAGCACTGCCTAAATCTTTGGAAACAACTAAGATAATAACATGTAATGCGGCAATTATGGTAGTTAGGACTACACGCTTAAATGAAATATCTTCAAAAAGTGCCGCCGCCAAAAAGAATATAAAAATCAGCTTTACAAACTCAGAGGGCTGAAATGTAATATCCCATAAGGTAAATGAGATTTTAGAACCACGGGTTAAATTGCCCAACACCAATACGATGCTGAGTAAAAAAAGCCCCACAGAAGCATAGAGCCATGTCAATTTCCGCAAGAAAGTTATTTTTTTCAAGACATACGGAATCGTAAGTCCAATCATAAGAGAAATAATCACTATTGCCAACTGCTTAATCAGAGGATTTTGAAAAGTCAGGGCTGCCTCCAGCTTCGATAATCTGGAAAGAATCACAAAACCAATCCCTAAAAGCATACACATATTGTTTAAAAGAAGTCTGTTGATTTTCTCGTATATCATTCTTGTAAGAATCATTGCGGAAAAGAAAAAGACCTGTAAAAAGGCATAGAAAAAAAGATAATCCGCATCACCGCTTTTTAGATAAAGGGTATAAAAACAAGTGAACTGAATTAAAAAAAATAAAATTTCTTGTATGATATAAATACCCTTCCTCTGGTGTTCTTCTTTAAAACGAAAAACCAGAAAGCTTTGAAATGTGTAAAGTGCTATTAGAATGGTAATAATATATTTAGATAATTGTATAAAATATTCCTGCATGACTTCTCCTATTCCACGCCACGTTTTTCATGTCCAAGAGTATATTTGGCATAGGGGGCCTGTTCTGCCCTGTTGTTTTGTAAACCGTCAAAAAATCGTAATATTCTACCTGTCTCCTGCTTTGTTTCCCCTGTAAAGTTCAGCCGCATAGCAGAATTTATATTCTTTGAAGAAACTTTTTCATGCAGCGAAAGGGGAATGGTATTGTAAATGACATTATAACAGTGTTTGCAGCAAACAGATACGGGAAAATCATTTTTATATCGATCTTTTAATAAAATAACTTCCTGATTTGGTTCATTTTTTCTGCATTTTTCCAGATTTGCAATACAGTTAGCCGTAATCATGAGTGGAATATATCCGTATACATTCTGTTCTGTTTCCATACCTTCCCTATGGGCAAGCAACTGCCTGATTTCCTGTTTGTTTAGTTCATAGGGCAGACAGCATCTGTCGGCATGAGCAAGCCAAAAATCCAATGTCTTTTCATTAAAACAATAGATTCCGGCATCTATTGCGATTTCTCCCATAAAATCATGTTTTTTTAAGTATTGAAAAGTTTCTAAATTACGTATCAAACAGCCGTCTGCTTCCTGCATAATTAAATTAAGCTTCTTCAGTTTAGGAATATCCTTACTTCTGATGATATAAGGCAGAGCGATAAAAATTTTGGCATAGGATGCTTTTTTAGAAAGATTTTCCCTACATTCCATTAAAAAATTGATTGACAACTCCGGAATATCAGACTCCAAATAAAGACTGTCAAATACAATATCTGATTCCCAAACTGCATCAAGCTGTTCCTTATTACTTATTAAGATACGAAATGAAGGTTCCTTTTTATTGGGCTTCTCTTTTGCAAGCGGTTTAACTGTAAGTCCCTCCGGATGAGAGAGGGGAACTCTTTTATACTCACAAAAGGCCTTTTCTAACAATAGAATACCTTCTCTGCGCAGGTCGTTGATTGCTTTTAATGGATAAAAGATATTCTCCTCAGCATCTATGAAAATATCCGATGGCTCTGCAACAAAAGCTGTATTTCCCAACTTTTGTAAACCACTTCTAATATTTTCTTCTGTTATTGGTTGCTTATTCGCTAAAACCACCTTTTTTCCTTTTACCGTAACAGTAAAAGGGTGAGTATCATCCTTACACATTAAGGTAAGAGAAGCATCCTCTCCTATTTTAAATTCAGCATACATACTGATTTTCTTTTTTAGAGGAGCTTCTATATATTTTATTCGAATGTCTGATAAAAGCTGTTCCTCGCTCCCGTTATAGGACGGCGATTCTAATGTCACCATATCCTTACCATTATGTTTAAAGTAATATCCATCCTGAAGCTGAGAACGGATATATAAAGAAGACAGCTTCTTTAAATCTGCCTCACTTACTTGATAATCGGATTCACCATTATAATATAAATCAATATATTTCCTGTAAATAGCCGTAACACCTGCAGCATATTCTGGTTTCTTCATTCTGCCTTCTATTTTAAAGGAGTCGATTCCTCCTTCGATTAGCTGTGGTAAAAAAGAAATGGTACACATATCCTTTAAACTCAAAGGATACTGCTCTGTACCAAGCTTCTTGGATTGTACTATTTGGTAGGGGAGGCGGCAGGGCTGTGCACAGCGGCCACGGTTTCCGCTTCTGCCTCCTAAGATACTGCTAAAGAGGCATTGACCCGAATAGGAATAACACATAGCACCATGAATAAAAGCCTCTATTTCAATTCCGGTTTCTTTTTTAATCTCTATAATCTCATTTAAAGATAATTCTCTGGCAGGTACGATTCTAACCGCACCCAGTTCTTGTAGCATCTTGACACTATAAGAGCCGGTTACTGTCATTTGCGTGCTCACATGAAGTTTTAAATCAGGAAAACTTTCTCTGATAGCCAGAAATGCACCGATATCCTGTACAATCACACCATCAAGACCGGCCAGATAAAAAGGCTCTAAATATGGAATCAATGAGGAAAATTCCTTTTCCTTAATCAGAGTATTTACGGTAAGATAAACCTTTTTATGAAATATATGAGCAAAAGAAATAGCGTGACAAATTTCTTCATTTGAAAAATTGTCCGCATACGCTCTGGCTCCGAATTTTTCTCCCCCTAAATATACCGCATCTGCACCTGCAGCAATCGCTCCTAAAAAACTTTCATAATTACCTGCCGGTGCCAATAGTTCCACTCTTTTCTTTTCCATAAAATCAAATAACGCCATCCGTTTCCGGACAGCGCCCTTTCTTACTTAACATAATCCTTTAATTCCGTTTCCAAACGAACAATTTTTTTGGCACTTTCATGGAGCTCCAGTTGCATTTCTTTCACACGTGTTTCAGTAGATTCCAGCTTTATCTGAGAAGCAATCAATTCATGCTTGAGACCATATAATTCCTTTTCCTTAACCTGTAATTCTTCTTCTAAAAGACTGATTTGTTTTTTTAATTTAAAATAATCATCTGCAATATTAAGCTGTAATAAAACCGCCTGCGTATCTAAGGGCTGTCTTCTGAAACTGTCAATCTTACCATATTCTTCCAGCTTATTGTTGATATATAATGCTACTTTTTGCAAATACTCTTCACTCTCGTATCCGCTTAAAGTAAATATTTTCCCTCCGATAATGACTTCCGTATCTGTTTTAGAAGACATGCGCGATCCCCCTCTTGCCTTATCAATCATGTGACATGTATAATTCCGGGTTATTACATACTAAATGTGCCACAATACACTTTTCCAGTATACTACATATATTATATATCAACAGATGAGTACAGGCAAGGGGTTTTTATGGATTATTTCATGTACCATCCTTTAACAAGCTGTCTATATCTATCCTTCTTGGGATAATCCCATATGCTCATAAGCAAGGTGTGTTACCATTCGTCCCCTTGGTGTACGGTTAAGCAAGCCGTTTTGCAGTAAATAGGGTTCATAAACATCTTCAATCGTTCCGGCATCCTCTCCGATGGCTGCAGCAAGGGTATCAAGTCCTACCGGTCCTCCATTG
The DNA here is from genome assembly GCA_964544135.1 of uncultured Clostridium sp. Classification (GTDB taxonomy): domain Bacteria; phylum Bacillota; class Clostridia; order Lachnospirales; family Lachnospiraceae; genus Acetatifactor. Next base: position 40,150 of record CAZJAS010000002.1, read on the forward strand.
AACTTTAAAATTATGGTAGAAAGCATATTACGGTCAACATGATCTAATCCTATCTTGTCAACACCCATTAAATCCAATGCGGTTCGGGCTATTTCCTGGGTAATATTCCCATTGTATTTTACCTGAGCAAAATCACGTACTCTTTTTAATATTCTATTCGCTAGTCTTGGTGTACCACGGCTTCTTCTGGCCAGCTCCAGGGCACCGCCGCTATCAATTTTTACTTTGAGAATATCTGCAGAATGCAAAATAATAGTCTGCAATTCCGCGGTGGTATAAAATTCCAAGCGATGTATCATACCAAAACGATCCCTAAGAGGCGCTGTCAGCATCCCTGCCCTGGTGGTAGCACCTACAAGGGTGAATTTGGGAAGCTCCAGCCTGATAGAGCGGGCGGATGATCCTTTACCAATCATGATATCAATCACATAATCCTCCATCGCGGGATATAAAACTTCCTCTACCTGCCTATTGAGACGATGGATCTCATCCACAAAAAGAACATCCCCTTCCTGTAGATTATTTAAAATGGCGGCTATCTCTCCCGGTCTTTCTATGGCAGGGCCGCTGGTTATTTTCATATTGACACCCATCTCATTGGCAATAATGCCTGCTAAAGTAGTCTTACCCAAACCGGGCGGTCCATAAAAAAGGGCATGGTCCAATGCATCTCCGCGCTGCTTTGCAGCTTCAATATATATGGTAAGGTTTTCTTTCACCTTTTCCTGACCGATATATTCGGATAAATGCTGTGGTCTTAATGTACCCTCTATTTTTAAATCCTCTTCGATTATATTTGTTTCTATTGTTCTTGCCATCTTTATCATCCTTAAAAGAGTTTTTTGAGTGCCGCCTTTAACAGCTTACCGCTGTCTAAATTCTCCGCATCCGGTATCTGACCCACAGCCTTCAGGCTCTCTGCCTGCCCGTAACCCAATGCAACCAATGCTTCCACCGCTTCTCCTATATCACCTTCCGCTGCTGGTACCCCCATCTGATGCAATGAAACCTCTCTGTCAATCATGGAATCATCAAATGCCACCTTGTCCTTTAAATCAAGAATCAGCCGATTTGCTGTCTTAGCTCCGATCCCAGGGGCTTTGGTAATGGTTTTTACATCATCGGTCAGGATAGCATAACGCAAGGCATCCGCATCCAACACGGACAGGATGGAAAGTGCGGCTTTGGGGCCTATTCCATTCACCGTAATACATTTTTTAAATATATTCAAATCATCTCTGGTAAGAAATCCATAGAGGGAGAAGGAATCCTCTCTCACCAAAGTATAGGTATGTAGCTTGATTTCTTGTCCCACACCCGGAAGGCTCTGTGCTTCTCTTCCTGATATCTTTATATTAACTCCCACACCGCCGATTTCTATTACAACATTATTTTCTGTAATCTCTGCTATAGTACCTTTCACATATGCTATCATAAGGAAACCTCCATATTAAAATTATAACATCTTCGAACATATGTTTCAAGCCTTCTTTCTAAGCTTACCATATATCACAATAAAACAAATAAAATGAACAAATCCGGTGATGATCCAGGATATGGGGTAGGAAACATATAAGACTTCCAGCCTCCTATCCATTGCAAAGACCGTATATATCCATACAATACGAAACAGGCAGGCGCCCGTCAGTGATACAAGCATAGGTAGAACGGAACGGTCCAGTCCCCGAAGGCATCCGACCAAAGTATCCATGATCCCGCAAAGAAAATAAGGACAACAAATCAGTAAAAGCCTTGTTAGTCCAAAACTGATTACCTCCTGCTCGGGAGAATAAAAACTCAGCAAAATCTTTCCCGCAAAGTAAACACCATTCCCCATCACAAGCCCTACTACGGTCACAATTCCCAAACATTGTAACGCAATGGTACCGATTCGTTTATATTTTCTGGCTCCATAATTCTGGCTTACAAAACTTATGGCTGTTTGATGAAGGGAATTCATTGCCGTATATACAAAGCCTTCTAAATTTCCGGCGGCAGAGTTTCCTGCCATGGCAATAGCACCAAAAGAGTTTACCGAGGACTGAATCAGTACATTGGAAATAGAAAATATAGCTCCCTGCGCGCCGGCAGGCAGACCGATTTTTAACATCTGGATAAATTTATGCGGCACAATACGAAGCGATTTTAAGTTTAGCCTGTAAGCCCCCTTAGAACGAATGAGACAGATTACTACAAGGGTTGCCGAGATTACCTGAGAAATTGAGGTTGCCAATGCAACTCCCGCAACACCCATAGAAAAGTTAATAACAAAGATTAAGTTTAAAACTACATTTACAATTCCTGCAATGGTTAAATAAAACAAGGGTCTCCTGGTATCCCCCACCGCACGCAGGATTGCGGATCCGAAATTGTAAATCATCATGGCCGGCATGGCTGCAAAATATATTCTGATGTATAATACCGACTGCTCCAATACTTTATCGGGCGCACCCATAGCCTTAAGCGCATAGGGAGCGGTGAAAAATCCAATAAAAATTAAGATAACGCCGCATATAAAAGCGGTTAAAATTGCCGTATGTACCATATCCGATAATTCTTTATCCTGCCTCGCTCCGTAATATCTTGCTACCAGCACATTGCTGCCCGCCGATAGCCCTATAAATACATTCACCAGCAAATTAATTAACGGACCGGTGGAGCCCACTGCTGCAAGTGCCTCACTTCCCACCCATCTTCCCACTACAATCATATCCGCAGCGTTAAATAAAAGCTGTAAAATACCCGAAAGCATGAGGGGCAGAGAAAACAGCAGTATCTTCCCAAATAACGGTCCGTTACACATATCTATCTCATATTTCTTTTCTTTTTTTAGTTCAACACGCATGATATATAACCTGCTTTCTCCATTCAAGGTTCTTCTTCGCGTACATTATACACTGAAAAGAATAAAATGGAAAGCCTCCTTTACCTGCGTTTACTTATGATTAATATAATTTACAAGTCCCTCTGCAGCTATGATTTTTTGCATAAACGGCGGAAATACCTGCCCTTTAAAAGAGGTACCCTTGGTAATATTTGTAATCATACCAAGGTCAAAATCCACTTCAACCTCATCTCCTGTTTCAATTCCTGCAGCCGCTTCCGGACATTCAATAATAGGAAGTCCGATATTAATGGAATTACGGTAAAAAATTCTTGCAAAGGTCTCTGCGATCACACAGCTTATTCCTGCCGCCTTAATCGCAATGGGGGCATGCTCTCTGGAAGAGCCGCATCCGAAATTCTTATCCGCTACGATAATATCTCCCTTTTCCACCTTTTTTATAAAATCCTTATCAATATCCTCCATACAGTGTTGTGCCAGCTCAGCAGGGTCCGATGTATTTAAATACCTTGCCGGAATAATGACATCCGTATCAACATTATCTCCGTACTTAAAAACTGTTCCTTTAGCTTTCATATTCTATATTCCTCCTGATTCGTCTTAAAGTTCTTCCGGTCCCGAGATTTTTCCGGTAATCGCACTTGCTGCCGCTACGGCAGGACTTGCCAAATAAACTTCGGATTTTACATGTCCCATCCTGCCTACAAAGTTTCTGTTTGTAGTGGAAACACAGCGTTCTCCTTCTGCTAAGATACCCATATACCCGCCCAGACAAGGTCCGCAGGTAGGTGTACTGACAATGGCTCCCGCTTTAATAAAGGTCTTTAACAAACCTTCCTCCATGGCATCCATGTAAATCTTCTGAGTAGCCGGAATCACGATACAACGCATCCCCTTGGCTACATGCTGTCCGTCCAATACCTCGGCTGCAACCCTAAGGTCATCCAGACGACCGTTGGTACAAGAGCCGATTACAACCTGATCTATTGCAATCTCTTCAATCTCATCTATGGTATGGGTATTTTCCGGAAGATGAGGAAACGCTACCGTTGATTTTAATGTTGATAAATTAATGGTATATTCTTTTTCGTATTCGGCATCACTATCTGCCTCATATATTATGTAAGGGCGTGAAGAATGCTCTTTCATATACGCTTCAGCCACATCATCAACCGGAAAAATGCCGTTTTTAGCTCCGGCCTCTATGGCCATATTAGCAATGGTGAAGCGATCATCTATGGATAAATTCCCAATACCTTCTCCCACAAATTCTAAAGATTGGTAAAGAGCACCGTCCACACCTATCATACCGATTAAGTGCAAAATCACATCCTTGCCGGATACCCATTTAGAAGGTTTTCCGATCAGGTTGATTTTTAATGCGGAGGGCACCTTAAACCATGCTTTTCCGGTAGCCATACCGGCTGCCATATCCGTACTGCCCACACCGGTGGAAAACGCACCCAATGCACCATAAGTACAGGTATGAGAATCCGCACCGATAATAACATCTCCCGCAACCGTTAACCCTTTTTCCGGAAGTAAAGCATGTTCAATCCCCATTTCTCCTACTTCAAAATAGTTTGTGATTTCATTTTTACGGGCAAACTCCCTCACGCATTTGCAATGCTCCGCTGATTTAATATCCTTGTTCGGAACAAAATGATCCGGTACAAGGGCGATTTTATCTTTATCAAAAACACCTTCTATCTTCATTTTTTCCAGTTCATGAATTGCTACCGGACTTGTGATATCATTACCCAGTACCAAATCCAAATCCGCCTCAATTAACTGTCCGGCTATTACTTTATCAAGACCGGCATGTGCTGCCAAAATCTTCTGTGTCATCGTCATTCCCATTGTTTTTCCTCCGAGTAAAAATCTGTCATTTATGAATATACTATCACAAATTCATCTATTCTTCAAATATATATAATTCATATTTACTATGAATTTAAGTTATGATATGATAATAGATATTACATTATGACATATAGGTAATTGAGAAACTTGAAAGTAGAGCCATAAAAAAAGTTTTCGAATTACCTATATGTCATATTACAGGAGGAGTGCTCTATGAGACAACAGCATCTGAACCTATATCATATATTCTATGAAGTTGCAAAATGCAAAAATATATCCGGTGCGGCCCGCAATCTTTTTATTTCTCAACCGGCAATTTCCAAGGCTATCCTAAAGCTTGAAAATTATCTTTCTACAACCTTATTTTTTCGAAGCTCCAGAGGTGTAACGCTTACAGCGGAGGGGGAACTGCTTTTTAAGCAAATAGATTCTGCCTTCCATGCCATCAGACAGGGAGAAGAACTCTTACAAAAAAACTTGGAATTAGGTATCGGTCAGTTATCCATCGGTGTAAGTACCACTCTTTGTAAATACATGCTTCTTCCTTATTTACAGACTTATATCCGGGAAAATCCCCATGTAAAGCTATCCATTTACTGCCAGTCCTCCTTTGAAACCATAGCCGGATTAGAAAGCGGTAAACTGGATATCGGTCTGGTGGGAGAAAGCGATAAAATGGGGGATCTTCACTTTCATCCCGTGGAAGAGATTCAGGATATGTTTGTAACCACAAGGGAATATATGGAACATTTAAAGGAAAGATCCGAAGATAAAGAAAAGGATTGGCTCTCACATGCCACCCTTCTCCTATTAGATAAAAATAATATAACAAGACAATATGTGGAAAAATATCTGCTGCTCAAGGATATTACACCCGAACAGCAGCTAGAAGTCACCACTATGGACCTGCTTATAGAGCTTGCTAAAATCAGTATGGGGGTTGCCTGTGTAATCAGTAATTTCGTTAAAAAGGAGCTTGAGGAAGGCATCCTAATACCTTTTCCCATGGCAGAGCCCATTCCTAAGAGAAAAATAGGATTTGCCTATAGAAAACAGGCAAATCCTACGATTGCAATGAAGAAATTTTTAGCGCTTACAGGGGAATGATAAGATTACCTTGAAGAGGTCTCCGTCACTTTCTAAGACAAATCTTCCTCCCTGTAATTCTACAAAGCTTTTTGCTATGGCAAGCTAAATTCTTTATCCATAGTATAGGTTTTAAATTGAAATTTACAACACAGTAAAAGCCAAAGAATTTCTAAAGAAACTCTTTGGCTTTACTAAATCAACAATATAATCTTAACTTTGTATCATTTTCATCTTATAAAAATTACCTTTTTGAGCCATTAACTCATCAAAGGTTCCATGCTCTACGCATTGCCCATCTGCTATCACCGCTATCCGATCGGCATCCCTTATGGTGGAAAGCCTATGTGCAACTATAAAAGTGGTCCGGCCTTTTGTCAGGTTATTCAGTGCTTCCTGAATCAGCTTTTCCGAAATACTATCAAGGGCTGAGGTTGCTTCATCCAATACAATAACCTGAGGATCACGAATGAGTGCTCTGGCAATGGCAATTCTTTGACGCTGACCTCCTGAAAGCTTTCCGCCATGCTCTCCTACCATAGTATCCAATCCTTTCGGTAATGTTGTAATCAATTCCGTTAAATTTGCTGCCTCAATTACTGTTGCAAGCTCTTCCTCCGATACATCCTCACATCCGTAAATAATATTTTCTTTAATCGTACCGGAAAAAAGTATTGAGGTTTGAGGAACTACTGCAATATGCTTTCTATAGGTCCGCAAATCTATTTTACTCAAATCTTTTCCGTCCAATAAAATCTTTCCTTTTTCAGCCAAATTGAAACCGATGACTAAGTTTAGTATAGTTGATTTCCCTGCTCCTGATTCTCCCACCAGTGCAATGGTTTCCCCCTGCTTCACATCCAGATTAAGATGGTTTAAAACCAGGTGTTCATTATTCTTATATCGGAAAGATACATCCCTAAACTCAAAAACACCCTTTACACTGTCCAACTTCTCTTTTCCTTCATTGTCCTCCACATCCTCGGACAAAAGAACTTCTCCGATGGAATTGACGGATTCGATTCCCTTTGTAATAGTAGGAAGCAATGTGATTATGGCAGATACCTGGTTCACAACAGTAGCAAAATAACTCTGATATAGTGTGATATCACCGGCCTTAACACTGCCCTTTATGGCAAGATATCCTGTAAAAGCAAGACAGACTACCTGAAATATCTGAAAGATTGCCCAACCCACAGAACCAAAGAGTGCCTGTACCAAATCCAGCTTATAGCCTTTTTCCGCTACGGTAAAAAGCTGTCCGCTCATTTTCTCTACTTCCTCATCCTCTAATGCATGGGCTCTTGTAACGGGAACCAGCTCTACCATTTCCATAACACGAGCCGAAGTCTCTTCCATTTCTTTCCGAAACTCTTTATTTCTTGTCTTCATTGCGGAACGAAACGTTACCATAGTAATTGCCGCAACCGGTGTGGTTATGAGGAAAAAGACAAATACAATCCAACTCTTAGAAGCCGTTACCACTAGGGCAACACCGATATTTAAAGAAATATTTAATATACTTAAAAACATTTGCGTGGATAATGTTTCTACCGCCTCTACATCCCTCATGATTTTAGACTGAATCCGCCCCGACTGAGTCTCAACATGATAAGAAATAGAAAGTTGCTGTAATTTACGTATCAAAGCCTTTCTTAAACCGGTTTCGGCGTATCTGGTCGCCAAGCTCTTATAGGAAGTATAGAGATAATTCATAGGAATATTGATTATAATGAGTATAGCTTCCACTCCCCCATAAATAAAAATATTGCGCATCGTATCCGGGTTTTTAGAAGTGACATCATTGATGATATTTGCTGTAATAATAGGCAAAACCCATACACAGGCATGCTTTAAAAAGAAGCAAATCACTGCCATGATAAATTTATGATAATTTCCTTTATATAAAGAAAATAAAATTGATATGGGATGCCCCTCATGTCTTTTATAGCTTTCAATAAACCAGCTTTCCGTATCCATTTTCTTTCTCGGTGAAGTTTTTCTCTCAAACTCTTTCATATGCTTCCTTTCTGCTTTTACTGATTAACAGGTCAACTCACTTTACTCTTATGCTCTTTCTTACATATACCTTATCACAGGATAAGCGGTGATAACTACCTCGGTTTTATCTCATTTAGAGGAAAGCACCGTTTTTTTACTCCGATTAAAAAAGAGCAGCTAAGCCATGAAAAGGCTTTTCTGCTCTTTAGAATTTACTTTAAATTAATTATTAATCAACTTATCCTGTTCATTGTTCCAGCTATAAAGCTTACGAACTTCTTCTCCGATCTTCTCTGAAGAATGCTCGCTTGCAAGCTTTCTCATGGCACGGAAATGTGCTTGTCCGCCTGCGTCCGACATATCCAGTAAGAACTCTTTTGCAAAAGTACCATCCTGAATATTCTTTAAGATCTGGCGCATTGACTTTTTGGTCTCTTCTGTAATAATCTTGGGACCTGTAATATAATCGCCGTATTCCGCAGTATTAGAGATAGAATATCTCATACCTGCAAATCCGCTCTGATAGATTAAATCAACAATCAGCTTCATCTCATGGATACATTCAAAGTAAGCATTTCTTTCATCATAACCAGCCTCAACCAATGTTTCATAGCCTGCCTGCATCAATGCGCAAACACCGCCGCAAAGAACTGCCTGCTCGCCAAAGAGGTCTGTTTCTGTTTCTGTACGGAAATTTGTTTCCAATACACCCGCTCTTGCTCCGCCGATACCAAGTGCATAAGCCAATGCGATATCCTGTGCCTTGCCGCTTGCATCCTGCTCAACAGCAACCAAGCAAGGAACACCCTTGCCTTCCAGATACTCACTTCTAACGGTATGTCCGGGTCCTTTAGGTGCAACCATGGTAACATCAACGTCTGCGGGAGCTACAATCTGCCCGAAATGAATCGCAAAGCCATGAGCAAACATTAACATATTGCCTGCCTCTAAATTGGGAGCGATATCGTTTTTGTACATAGAAGCCTGCTTTTCGTCATTAATCAGAATCATAATAATATCAGCCTTCTTAGCTGCCTCTGCAGCTGTATAAACTTCAAATCCCTGTGCCACTGCCTTATCCCAGGATTTAGAGCCTTTATACAGACCGATAATTACATTACATCCGGAATCCTTTAAATTCAGTGCATGAGCATGGCCCTGGCTGCCATATCCTATAACAGCAATTGTCTTGTCCTCTAATAAAGAAAGATTACAGTCTTCTTGATAAAAAATTCTTGCCATTTTCTTTTCCTCCGTTCATTATTCATAATTTTATAACTGTGAGAAGGCAAATGCCTTCGGGTTATCATGTTACGTTTTCTCTATTCTACTATGTATGTTACCTTTTCTGTACCACGGCAGAGACCCGCAATACCCGTTCTAGCCAATTCCAAAATCTCATAGCCTTCCAAAAGATTGATAAATGCTTCTATCTTAGCCTGATTACCTGTCATTTCCACGATTAGGCTTTCTGCTGCAACATCGATAATCTTAGCCCTGAAAATATCAGCAAGAGAAGTAACTCCTTGTCTCTCACTGGCTTTGGCACGCACTTTAATAAGTGCCAGCTCCCTATATACACTTTCATCGGGTACTAATTCTTTAATATCCCGAACATCTACCAGTTTTGCCACCTGCTTTTCAATCTGCTCCATAATCTGGTCATCACCGCTTGTCACAATTGTAATCCTGGTAAACCTTGGATCTGCTGTAACCCCGGCAGTAATGCTTTCAATATTATAACCACGTCTGGAAAACAATCCTGAAATCCTGCTCAATACACCGGAAGTATTGTCTACCAGTAACTGAAATACTTTTTTCTGCAAAATCTTTTCCTCCACACCTAATGTTCTCCTGATTTCTAATCATAACAACACTTTTACGCCTTGTCAATGTATGACCTTTCGGAATATAAGTTATAACATTAAGTTATCACAACATGGTACTCTTGGCGTTCTTATTCCCTTCAGTTATCGCTTTCCGAACATTTTGGTAATGCCAGTGTACCTGTTCTGGCAACTTCTACAATACTGACGGAAGCAAGCATACGAATAAACAGCTTTGTTCTTTCCGGAAGATCACATATTTGAATCATCATCTGGTTTTTGGACATATCCACAATTTCCGCCTTCATGATCTCACAAATTTCCATGATATCACGCCGGTTATTTTTATTATATTTTACCTTGATTAGCATTAATTCCCGGCTGATGCTCTGCGACTCATCAAAGGTCTTTACCTTTATAACATCCAGCTTCTTATTCAACTGCTTTTCTATCTGTTCTATGGTGTGTTCATTTCCGCTGGATACAATGGTCATACAGGATATTGCAGAATCATCCGTTTCACCCACCGCCAGACTGTCAATATTAAAGCATCTTCTGGAAAACAGTCCGGCTACCTTACATAATACACCGGCACGGTTCTCTACCAAAACAGAATATATCTTTTTCATAGTATCTTACCTTTCTTATTCTTTCCTTTATGAAAATGCCTGCTATACCAGATCCATGGGATCAATGATGCATTCCAGCAATATGGATTCATCATTTTCAAGGAATAGGTTCAGAACCTCTTCCATCTTATCCATGTTTTCCAATCTTAAGAACTTTAGGTCATAAGCTGATGCAAGCTTTTCCAAATCGGGGCTGCCTGACAAATCCACTATGGAATACTGATCTTTATAGGTATAGTGCTGGTATTCCCTTACCATACCCAGATAGTTATTCTTGAGCACAATTATTTTAACCGGTATATGATGCTGCTGTATGGTCGCAAGCTCCATCATGGACATTTGAAAGGAGCCGTCACCGCATACCGCAATTACCTGTTTTGACATATCCCCCAGTTTTGCACCCATTGCTGCAGGAATGGAGTAACCCATGGTTCCCATACCGCCGGAGGTTAGAAATTTGCCGTCCTGCACAATATGGTAACGACAGGACCATATCTGATTCTGTCCTACATCCGCAACATATACCCCATCCTTTTGCATTTTTTCGGATAATCTGGTAATGAAGGCCGCAGGATCTACATAATCCGGATTCGGATTACGCTTCTTCTCCATATTCTTTTTATAGGTATCCAGTGTTTCTATCCACTCTTCGTGTTCACAATCAAATTCCTGCTTGGATAAATCCGCAAAAATATGCTCCGCATCCCCAACTAACGGAATAGTAGGACCCGCATTTTTTCCGATTTCTGCCGGATCCACATCGATATGTACCAATACCTTATTTTGTGTAATCAAATCCGGTTGGCTCACCGCGCGGTCCGCCACACGGGCACCCACCATAATAAGCAAATCAGACTCGTTCATAGCCCTGTTGGCATAAGGCTTACCGTTATTACCGACCATTCCATAATACAATGGATGATTGGTAGGCATAACACCGATTCCCATCATAGTAGAAACAACGGGGATTTTATGTAATTGAGCAAAATTCCTAAGTTCACTTTCCGCTTCACTTAAGAGTACACCTCCGCCTGCACAGATAATGGGACGTTTTGCACGCTCTAATTCCTTTACCACCTTTTTAATCTGCACGATATGCCCCTTAACGGTAGGCTTATAGGCTCTTATGAATACTTCTTCCGGGTAAGAAAAACGATTGATAACCGCATTCTGAATATCAATGGGTATATCAATTAAGACAGGACCCTTTCTGCCCGTATTGGCAATATAGAATGCTTCTTTAAAAATCCTTGGGATATCCTGTACGTTTTTAACCAGATAACTGTATTTAACAAAGGATTCCACCGCACCGGTAATATCCGCTTCCTGAAAAACATCACTGCCCAATAACTCACTATCCACCTGACCTGTTATACAAATTAAAGGTATACTGTCCGCAAATGCCGTTGCAACACCTGTGATGACATTAGTTGCTCCCGGTCCCGAGGTAACCGCACAAACACCGGGTTTGCCCGTAATTCTCGCCATGCCGCTTGCCGCATGGGCTGCATTTTGCTCCGTCCGAATGAGAACAGTCTTTACATCCGATTGTAGAATGCTGTTATAAAAAGGACAGATTGCAACACCCGGATAACCAAAGACCGTTTCCACTCCCTCTGCTTCCAGACATCTTATTATGGCATCTGCACCTATCATGTTTCTTCCTCCTGTAGTTATTTCAATATTAATACACATGTATATGTATATTAGCACAGTAAAGCAGTAAACTTCAACAGTAATTTTCTGTATATAAGCCACTGTTCACTTTCATTTATTAGATTGTAATTGTTCAATCAGCCTTCCGGCCAGCTTCACTGCATCTGCCGCATCCTTAGAATAACCATCCGCACCGATCTCATTGGCATAATCCTCCGTTATGACTGCGCCGCCAACCATAATCTTTGCATGCACACCTTTCTGCCTCGCACATTCAATAACCGCTTCCATTTGTTTCATGGTTGTAGTCATCAGTGCCGAAAGGGCTATAATAGCGGCATTGTGCTCCAAAGCCGCATCTATGATTTTTTCTTTGGATACATCCTTTCCTAAATCCACTACCTTGAATCCATAATTCTTTAGCATCAATGCCACCAGATTCTTCCCGATATCATGAATATCTCCCTCTACTGTGGCAATTACAACTACCGGCATATTTCCCTCTTCCTTACCTGTAATCATAAGAGGCTCCAATACTTCAATTGATAATTTCATGGCTTCCGCACCGGAAATCAACTGTGGTAAGAAGTATTTTCCACTGTCAAAATAGTCTCCCACGGTATTGATGGCAGGTAAAAGCACCTCATCCAAAAGCTCTTTGGGAGTTGCTCCTTCTTCCAGCGCGTCCTTGGTAATCTGTACAATACCCTTTCTGTTTCCCTTTAATACGGCTTCCCGCAATTTATGCTTTGTTGATTTAATTTCTTCCTTACTTACATTATTAAATTTTCCGGAATTATCGGCTTCTGATCTGCCTTTTATGACCTGCGCCATCGGTATTGTATTTACTATCTGCTTTCTTTCTTTTAATAGATCAGCATAGGCAATATATTGCATATCCCCATTCTCTTTATTTAAGAGTAAATCCGAAGCAAAAGCACATCCCATAAGGAGATCCTGAGAAGGGTTGGCTATTGCCATATTCAATCCTGCCGTAATAGCCATGGTTAGGAACGCTGTATTCACATATCCTCGTTCAGGCATTCCAAAGGAAATATTGGATAATCCGCATATGGTTGCAAGGTCTTGCTCTTTGCACCATTTAATGGTCTCTAAGGTCTCCAAAGCTGCGGTTTTATTCACTCCTATTGTATTAACCAGACCATCTACTACAATATCCTCTTTTTCCAATCCAAGACTCTTTGCTCTTAAAAGAATATTTTCTATAATCTCTTTCTTTTCTTCTAAATCAGCCGGCATCCCTGCATCCGAAAGCGGCAGTAAAATAAACATAGCACCGTATTTTTTAACAATGGGTAATAAATGCTTCACTTTTTCTTTCTCATAAGAGACCGAATTTACAAGTGCGCGTCCGGGATATCTTCTAAGAGCAGCTTCCAATACCGATATATGACTGGAATCCAGTGAAAGAGGCAAATTTGAAACTTCGGCCACTTCTTCAATCGCCTGCAGCATCATCTCTTTTTCGTCGATACCGCTCATCCCCATATTGATATCTAAAATCTGTGCACCACAGGCTTCCTGTTCCTCAGCAAACTCTTTTACCAGCTCCATAGAGCCTTCTCTGAGTTGGGCCTGTAATTTCTTTTTACCGGTAGGGTTAATTCTCTCGCCCACCACAATAAAATTATCATCAAGAGCAAAAGAAACTGTCTTTCTCTGAGAAGAAAGATACCGAATCCCCTTCTTTGGAATAGCTGCCGTGCATCGATTCGTATTCAAACTTTCCTTTAATAATCTAATATATTCGGCATCCGTTCCGCAGCAACCGCCCAGAATAGATGCTCCCTCTTCCCATAATAATTTCATTTCTTCCGCAAAGATATCTGCCTGCATATCATAGCAAGTATTACCGTCCCGATCCACATAGGGAAGTCCTGCATTAGGTTTGGCAATAATGGGAACCGAAACAGACTGCCTCATAGCACGAATCAAATCAACCATATCTGCCGGACCCGTGGAACAGTTCGCCCCCACTGCATCAGCGCCCAGTGAAGCAAGTACAACCGCAGCCGTGACCGCATCGGTACCGTAGAGCGTTCTTTGGTCCCGTTCAAAGGTCATGGTGACCATAACGGGAAGACTGCAAGTTTCCTTGGCTGCAATCAGTGCCGCCCTTGCTTCTTGCAGACTCATCATAGTCTCCACCACAAGCAGATCTACGCCTGCCTTAACAAGTGCTTCTATTTGTTCCTTATATACCTCAATTAATTCCTCAAAATCCATATTACCCATGGGAGCAAGCTGCTTCCCCGTCATGGTAAGATCTCCCGCAATATAGGCTCTTCCCTGGGCAGCTTGTTTAGACAAGGATACCAGTCTTTCTGTCATTTCAAATAAGTCATCCTTGATTTTGTATTCTTCCAATTTTATTCTGTTAGCTGTAAAGGTGGGCGCATAGAGAATTTGGCTGCCGGCTTCTACATATTCTTTTTGTAAACTTATAAAAATATCTTCATGCTCTAAAATCCAAATTTCTGGACAAACTCCGGCAGGCATTCCTGCTTTCATTAAATTAGAGCCGGTAGCACCATCTAAATAAATATTATCTTCTGCCACCAAGCAGGCAAATTCTTTCTTTGTCATCTTAGTATCCTCTTAATATCACAAACCGATTTGTGATACTGTCACTTCCTTTATATTGCAGTTATTTCTTATACCGTTTACGTCACTTCTTTTTATATTAACATGATTTTTTATATTGAGCAATTATTGAGGCATTATTTGTATTGATTTCATTCTCAAAATGTGATAAATTTTATATGTTATATAAAATTTCACATTGGAGGATGGGTTATTGAAAAATAGATTGCTATTTCTCCTGTCGGTATTAACATTAAGCTTTATATTGACAGGCTGTGGTGAAGACCCAAAGTTAACTAAATTTAAAAAGGATATTGATACTTTCTGTAACGATATTGCTGTTATCGATACAAATATTAACAGTATTGATGCACAGGCCGAAACAGCCAAGGACGAGCTTTTGGGTTATTTAGACCAGCTGGATTTGTCCTTTCAGGTACTGGGCAATATTACTGCTCCCGAAGAATATGCCTACATAGAAGAGCTTGCCGATGAAGCCAGCAGTTATATGACGACTGCGGTTGAATCCTATCATGAAGCTCTTAGCAATAATTCTTATAATGAGTATACAGCTGAATATGCCAGAGAAAACTATGAACGGGCATATAAACGTGTAACCGTCATCTTAAAGCTATTACATGGCGAAGAAATTACGGATGATGATGTTATCATTGAAGAAATAGAATAATCATTTCCAAATAAAAAAACCGCAGTTGCGGTTTTTTATTGCTCCAAATCAGAAAGCGGTCTGAATTCATATCCCATCTCTTCCCACTTAGTGAGTAATTCATCTAATATCTCTCCATTTGTCTGGGATGTACTATGTAAAAGAACGATAGCCCCCGGATGAATCCTGCCAAGCAGTTTTTCAAAGGCTTCCTCCTTCGTGGGCTGTTTATCCTGATACCAATCCACATAGGCCAAACTCCAGAAAAATGTTTGATATCCCAAGTCTTTTGCCATCTTTAGATTGGCGGTGCTATATTTACCCTGGGGAGGTCTGTAATACATGGCCATATCCTGCCCGGTTATCTCTTTAAATAGTAAAGATACATCATCCATTTCCTTTTGAAAAGAATCTTTATCTGATATTTGAGTCATATCGGGGTGATGATAAGTGTGATTACCTACCGAATGCCCTTCATCCACCATTCTCTTTACCATTTCCGGTGCCGATTCCAAAAAATGTCCTACTACAAAAAAAGTAGCGGGTACCTCATGCTTTTTTAATGCATCCAAAATAGGCTCTGTATTCCCATTTTCATAGCCGCAGTCAAAAGTCAGGTAAATCACCTTACTGCCGTTATCTCCTACGTAATAAGCGTTATATTTTTGAAGCTCATCTTGAGAAACATTCCCGGTAGGCTGTGATCCCTCTTGTCCAAATCCAAGCCCCCAATTATCTGTTTTCAATATCTTATCAGAGGATGTTTCCAAGTGCTTCACTACATATCCCGCCGTCCTGCCTAAAAAAAACATGGCACAAAATAATAATAAAACTAATATTTTTTTCATAAAAGCCCTTGTATTGCTTTTATACAATTATATTAAGATGGTATGAAAATTATTATTTATTTTTATCGATATATTTTTGAATCATTTTGCCTCTAAGCAGTACAATTCCGATTGGTATTAACAATATACTGATTATTTGTGATGTGGAAAACATACCAATCTTCCCTCGCAAAATATCTCCTCTTAACATTTCCAGAATATAGCGGGTAACCGTATAATATAAGATATAAATACCCATCAGCTGACCGGGACGCATTTTCTTTCGTCGTAATATGAATAATAATATAACAAACATAATAAAATTCAATCCTGCTTCTATCAACTGAACCGGAACCCTTGGCACTTGGCTTAATTCCGGAATCAGTTCATTATAGGGAAAATAAACACAGCCGAAGCCATGATATTCAATACCATAGCAGCATCCGGATAAAAAACAGCCGATTCTTCCGAATCCATGTACAAGGGGAATAAGGGGTGCATATATATCTAAATATCCCGCATAGGACACCTTATATTGTCTGCAGTACAAATACACGCCTATAAAAGCACCGATTAAGCCCCCATAAAAAACAAGTCCGCCAAATGCATATGAAATAGCGTCCGCCGGAGATATCTTCCACAATTTTAAATATACATTAAAATTCATCACGATATTAGGGACTTTAGTCATGAAAAATAATAATTTTGCACCTATTAACACACCGATTACGCCATAGATAGAACCATAGGTTATATCTGCCTTACTTATCTTAAAATCAGGTGCCAGCCTTCTGGCTATACATACAGCCACTAAAAATCCTATTATAAAAATCGGCCCATATAGGGGTAAATTAATTTTGTCTGTTATGCTTATATATGGGAACATCTCATCTCCTCTGCTTTAAAAAAGCTGTTGCTTATGCAACAGCTTTTTACTTTAAGTGATCGATTCATATTATATCCAAATTATTAATACCAATTATCCAATATATCGTATAAATCACCTACTGATCTGTTAAAATCATTCCGCATTAAACAAGGTCCGCCTACACATCCATAGCAGGTATAACCTGTTCCGCCGTTCATCGTACTTTCGGTGGCACCACAGATACCGCAGCCCACTGCAAAAATTATACCGATTACAAGACCGATTATACCGCAGATAAATCCTGCATTCCCCTTAGCATTATTTGTTTCTTTTTTAGCATTGATGCCTAAAACAATCGCAACAATACCTAATACTACAGAAATACCGGCACCGAATATACCGAACATAAAGCTGCCAAGCACTCCGATTGCAATACTCAAAGCACCGCATATTGTTGCAATTAATGCATTGGTATTTTTATTGTTTCCGTTTGGTGCAATCGGTGTCTGATAAGGGTTTGAATTGTATACAGGCGCTGTATTATACATCTGTGAAGCATTGTCAACCGGTGCTGCATTATCTACAGGTACTGCATTGTTAATGGATGAAGCATTGTCCGTGGGCAATGGATTCCCTGACAAATTAACACCACAATTGGGACATACATGATAGCCTTCGGCTAGCTGATTACCACAATTACTACAAAACATTTTATTTCCTCCTCTAAGAATCTTATGTAACTTCAGTTACAAATAGCAGTAAACAATAAGAAATCAATCAATACAAATATACCAATCTGCTTTTTAAAAGTCAATATGCTTTTCAGATTTTCTCTCTGTTTAAATAGGCAGTATATGAAATCCTAATTTTAAAACATTTTTAATTATAAAATTTAATATAATAATAATTAATGCGCCAAACAAAAACCATGAGTGAAATTGAATTCCTTTGATACGCCCCCTGCTGATCAAATGAAGCGTATGAGAAATCATAAACACACCATAAATAGCCGCTGCATATAAAACCACCGGATGATAGTATAATGATGCAAAGATATCACCCGCCATTAATGCCTTTACCGCACGGCTTCCTCCGCATCCAAAGCAATACAGTCCAAAACGACTATAAAACACACATGAGGGGAATAAACCTTTATCCACTCCGTCTACATAATATAGAAGCAGGGGAACACCTAAGATAAATACAATAAAACCTGCTATATATAACCCCTGCTCTAATTGAATCCCTTTCTTAGACATATATGTATATTAATATGAAAAAGAAGTAGAACGTGCTTAATAAAATTCCCAATGTGCTGCATATTAAACCTGCAATAGCCATGCTCTTTCCATTATATTTCTTAACAAGAGCTATGATACTGAAGATAAGACCGGGAATTGCCACTATTAAATTAAAAAATGTAGTAAAACAAATTAAAATCGATACGATACCGCAAACCATACCGGTTATGGAGATACCAATCATCCCATTTCCACTTTGGGGCTGTACACCTTGATAGGAATATTGCATATTCATATAAGGCTGTTGCTGCGGCATATTGCCCATTCCATAATTCTGATTGGCATAATTGTAATTTCCCTGCTGTTGTGCATATGTAGTCCGATTATCCGCATAGGGATTGTTATATGTCTGGTATCCCTGTGTATTACCCTGATAGCTTGGTCCCTGCATAGGTCCCTGTTCAACTGTATTGGATGTATTTGCTGTTCCTGTATCAATTTCCTGCGTATTGCTGTTTTGATTATTTAATTGATTGTTATCCATAGCGCATCCTTTCCTTTGGGATTCTTAATAATTACACATTCTCTACTGCACTCTTTAGTTCATTCGCCATGCTGTGTACCGATTGTGTTTGGGCTGCTATTTCCTGTGTATTGGCAGCAATTGTCGTAATTTTCTCATTCATCCGATTGATATTTTCAATCAAGTTCTTCATTGACTGTATGCTTGCATTAATCTTGGGAATCGTTTCCTCTGATTGCTCATGGTTTTCTACTGTCAGTGTCTTTATGGAATCTGATAAATGTCTGATTTCACTGGCTACTACAGCAAATCCTCTTCCCTGCTCCCCCGCTCTTGCCGCTTCTATAGAAGCATTTAAGGATAATAGATTCGTCTGCCCTGCTATAGCTGATATATCATTATTAGTATTCAGATATATTTTAATCAAGTTTGATATGGTATTCAAGGATTCTTCCAACATATAACAATATTGGGTGATATCTTGAATTTCACTTGCCAAGCCCGATGCCTCGATTGCAGAGGTTTCATTCGCTTCATCTAATTCCGTTACTGCATTACTCAAGGATGCGAACTCTTCAAAAATTACCTCCAGCTTCTGGTTATGAGTAATCTGTAAACGCTTCTCCTGATCATGAAGCTGTTCGATTTTTTCTTTTTCCTGCTCAGCTAAATCCTTAACATAATGAACACAATTATCTTTTCTATTTACATGATTGAAAATAGCAATTGTCATTTCCGCGCAGGAATCGTATCCGCAGGATCCGCAATTAATGGTACGGGAATTATGATCAAATTTATACATATCATTATAAATTATTTCCGTATCAGCCGGTGTGGGCTGCTTTATTAAAATATGCTGGTCACTGTATCTTCTCATGAAATCACTAAGGTTAAGCTCTGAAAAGAACTTCATTAAATTGGCTAAACGTTCCTCATGAGATGCCTTCGTCGTCCATGGGCTTGCTTGTTTTTTACCAAAAAGACCTTTCTTTTTCACTTGTTTATTGTCCAATTCTCTCATGGCACCTAAGGTTAGAATCACATCATCCGTATTCTTCTCCGGCTCTGTTGCGGTACCATAAATACATCCCTTACTACAGTTTAATATATCCACCATGAAAGGCTGCATTTTATTTTCTTTTACTCTATGTAAATATTCATGAAGATAATGATATGCTTCCTTCTCACCCTCTACCTGTCTGACTACTTGGCTTTTACCCAGAAAATGCTCTACATTTTCCCTTAAACCGCCGGGCATAGGATATAATGAACCTAATCCATAATCCAACTCATCATTATATTCTTCACAGTCTTCATAATTACCTTTTATTTTTTCCAATAATTTTAAAAATGTTACGTTATAGCTTACATAACCTTCGCAATTACTGTCCATAATTTCCATTTTTTTTGCAATACAGGGACTTATAAAAGCAATCTCGTCCTGTATACCTAAATATTTCTTCATATAAATTGCCATACACATCATTGGACTGTGTATCGGTACCATTCTGGGAATTAATTCAGGTATATATTTTTCTACATAATTTACAACTGCGGGACAAGGTTGAGAAATTCCACCCAGAAAATTATTCTCGGTTATGTATTTTAAATAACCCCATGTTGTAATATCTGCACCGTAAGATACACTATAAATATGATTTACGCCTTTTTGCTTTAAATATCCTAAAATCTTTTTATATTCTTTTGGATAATTGACTAAAAAAGCAGGTGCCACAATCACAGAGATTTTTTTACCGCCTGAAAGATCTCCAAAAAAGCGTTCCGTATCATCGTAATAACCTCTTGCCTCATGAGTACATGCATGAAAGCATGCACCGCAAGTTATCTACCGTTACTTTCCCCAATTCCGTTGCATTATTTGAAGTTAATACCGGACATTCCTTTACACATTTATTACATCCGGTGCACTGATCGTTTGTATAAATTAATTTCATAGTTTTCCCTCTTTACATGAAAGGGGATCTCAAAACTTGAGAATCCCCTCTTGTTCTTTTTTAGAATTTCCCCTCTTTCGCTGCTTCTTCAATTAAAACAGCAACCGCAACAGTAGCACCAACCATAGGGTTGTTGCCCATACCGATCAGTCCCATCATTTCCACATGAGCCGGGACGGAAGAAGAGCCGGCAAACTGAGCATCGGAATGCATACGCCCCAATGTATCGGTAAAACCATAAGAAGCCGGACCTGCAGCCATATTATCGGGATGCAAGGTACGTCCTGTTCCGCCGCCGGAAGCAACGGAGAAATATTTCTTATCCGCTTCAATTCTTTCTTTCTTATAGGTACCTGCAACAGGGTGCTGGAATCTGGTTGGATTAGTAGAGTTACCGGTTATGGAAACATCTACGTTTTCTTTCCACATAATGGATACTCCCTCAGGAACACTGTTTGCGCCATAGCAGTTTACCTTAGCACGAAGTCCTTCTGAATAGGCAATTCTTTCCACCTCCGTAACAGTATTGGTAGAAGAATCATAAGCGGTTTCTACATAAGTAAATCCGTTAATACGAGAAATAATTTTTGCGGCATCCTTGCCTAAGCCGTTTAAGATAACACGCAAATGTTTCTGGCGCACCTTGTTGGCCTTTTCAGCAATACCGATTGCTCCCTCAGCTGCAGCAAAGGACTCATGTCCTGCCAAAAAGCAGAAGCAGTCTGTTTCTTCTTCTAAGAGCATCTTACCAAGATTACCATGTCCGATACCAACCTTACGGGTATCCGCTACAGAACCCGGAATACAAAATGCCTGCAAGCCCTTACCGATTGCCTTTGCAGCATCTGCAGCTCTTCTGCAATCCAACTTAATTGCGATAGCCGCTCCTACTATGTAAGCCCAACATGCATTTTCAAAACAAATAGGCTGGATACTCTTCACTTGTTCATATACATCCAAACCGGCATCTTTAGTAATCTTCTCTGCCTCTTCAATAGAGGAGATACCATAGCTGTTTAATACAGCATTAATTTTATCAATACGTCTTTCAAATGATTCAAATAAAGCCATTTTTCATCCTCCTCCTTATTCTTTTCTGGGATCAATTATCTTAACAGCATCATCTACACGGCCATACTGACCACATGATTTTTCATATGCGGTATTCGGATCATCGCCCTTTTTAATGAAATCTGTCATCTTGCCAAGACTTACGAATTTATATCCGATAATCTGGTCGTCTTTATCAAGAGCAATGCCGGTTACATAGCCTTCTGCCATTTCCAGATAACGCGGCCCTTTCTTTAAGGTGCCATACATGGTGCCCACCTGGCTTCTTAATCCCTTGCCAAGGTCTTCTAATCCCGCACCTATAGGCAGGCCGCCCTCGGAGAATGCACTCTGGGTACGTCCATAAACAATCTGTAAAAACAGTTCTCTCATGGCGGTGTTAATTGCATCACATACAAGGTCTGTATTTAAAGCTTCCATAACAGTAAGACCGGGAAGGATTTCGGCAGCCATTGCTGCAGAATGGGTCATACCGGAACAGCCGATTGTCTCTACCAATGCTTCCTGAATAATGCCCTCCTTAACATTTAGGGTCAGCTTACACGCACCCTGTTGAGGAGCACACCAGCCTACGCCATGCGTTAAACCGGAAATATCTTCCACCTTTTTTACCTGAACCCAATTAGCTTCTTCAGGAATCGGTGCACTTCCATGATGCACGCCCTGTGCAACTACGCACATTTCTTCAACTTCCTTTGAGTATATCATTTAAAATCTCCTTTCAAAATAAATATGGTATTTATTTATCATTTTCATAGTGTATTCTCTCATACTTACACCAAAAAATCCAGTGTTTTTTCTAAATCATGACATTACTGAGTTTTTCTAAATCATGACATTACTGAGCTTTAATAATTATATTATTTTGGTTTTTATAGATAGAGTTACAGGGGATAAATCCTCTTACACTGGAAGTGGGATAAATACTACTTCCCTTTCCGATTATGGTACCGGGGTTTAAGACACTGTTACAACCGATCTCAACATGATCTCCCAACATAGCACCCATTTTCCTTAGTCCTGTGGTAATGCTTTCCTCGCAAGCACTGACCTCTACCAATGTCTTATCACTCTTTACATTCGATGTTACCGCACCTGCTCCCATATGGGATTTATAACCTAAAACACTGTCTCCCACATAGTTATAATGAGGTACTTGTACTTCGTTAAAAAGTATCACATTTTTTAATTCTGTGGAATTGCCCACAACAGCACCTTTTCCTACAATGGCATTCCCACGAATATAAGCACAATGTCTGATTTGGGCATCCTCATCCACGATTAGCGGTCCGTTCAGGCATGCGGTGGGAGCAACCTTGGCCGATTTTGCAACCCAGATATCTTCTCCTATTTTCTCAAACATATCCGGGGATAAAGAATTACCCAATTCTAAAATGAAATCATGAATCTTTTGTAATACCTCCCATGGGTACACAGCATGGGCAAACAGTTCTGCCGCAATGGTTTCTTCAAGAGTAAATAGATTTTCAATTTTAATTGCTTCCATTTTCACCATCCTATTTTTTATAATTAACTGCTACGGCATCAAATTTATGATAGAGTGCATTTTGATTTGCCAATTGCTTTACTGCATTGGTTCTCCTAGATACAAAGCCATCAAGCTTTTCCATATATTCCTCTTCGGTAATACTGCCATCTGCCACTAAAGTCAAGCCCTTTTCCCAGCTTGCGGTAAGTGCAGGTTCCAGCAAGGGCTTAATTGAGCTGTCCACCACATCATAAATCATTTCTCCCATCAGCGTAGGTGTTAAAATCTGTGTTTTCTTATTCAGTGCCAAATATTCTATATGTACTAATTTTTTAAGTATCTCCGCACGGGTTGCGGAAGTACCGATGCCTGAGCCTTTTATCTGTGCCCTTAAATCATCATCTTCAATTAATTGCCCTGCATTTTCCATTGCAAGTATCATATTTCCTGAATTATATCGCTTAGGCGGTGAGGTTTCACCTTCCTTAATCACAAGCTCTTTCAGAGGTATACTGTCTCCCTTTTTTAAATGCTTCAGCTGCTCCATAAAAGCCTCATCGCATTTATTTTCTTCCTCTGTTTTTACGTCTTCCCCATTGTCCTCTTCACTTGTTTTAGCATTTGTTTTCTCAACCTTTTGGGTATCGATATCTTCCTTCTTTTTGATGAAGGAATATTGCATTATGGATAAATAACCTTCTTCAATCAATACCTTGAAATTAGAAAAGAATTTCTCTGCCTTCTGATCCACAATCATTGATACCTTTTGATATACGGCAGGGGGATAAAAAATACATAGAAAACGGCGTACGATTACTTCATATACCTTAGCGGATGTAGGTTTTAGGCCGGACAGTGCACCCAATCCCTGTCCTGTAGGAATAATGGCATAATGATCGGTGATCTGTTTATCGTTTACATATCGGGTTTTTGTAATATTCTTATAACTTCCGCTTGCTATGATTTGTTCCGCGAAAGGAGCAGCAAGAGAATAATGTTTCAACCCGGCTAAGTTTTTGTATATTTCCTTGGCAACAGAAGTGGATAAAACTCTTGCATCTGTTCTCGGATAAGTAACCAGCTTTTTTTCATACAGTTCCTGTATAATCTGCAAGGTTTGATCCGGACTGATTTTAAAGAATTTGGAACAATCATTTTGAAGCTCGGCCAGATTATATAGCAGGGGTGCATTTTTTACTTCTTTTTTCCGCTCTATGCTATGAACCACCGGCTCTTTCTTATCTTCTTCCTCTAATAGTAAAAAAGCTTTCAGCTCTTCTGCATGGATTCTCTCCTTGAAACCATTTTCTTTGTATAATAGCGGGGATTCGAAATACTTTGATCCCTGTACGGCACGCCATTCCCCTTCAAAGTCTTTCCCTGCGTATGAGAAGCTTCCCAATAGGCGGTAAAAGGGAGTTTTTACAAACATTCTGATTTCCCGTTCTCTGCTGACCACCATACCCAGCACACAGGTCATAACGCGTCCTACCGAAACAACTGCTCGGTCACGTTTTAAATATCCCTTTATCGCATTCCCGTATTTTAAAGTCAGCACCCTGGAAAAATTGATACCCATGAGATAGTCTTCCTTCGCACGCAAATAGGCGGCTGCAGATAAATTATCATATTCAGATAAATCCTTAGCTTCCCTGATTCCCCTCAAAATCTCATCTTCAGTTTGAGAGTCAATCCAAACTCTTCTTCGTTCCTTGCCTTTTACTCCCGCCATCTGCTCTACCAGACGATATATATATTCTCCTTCCCGTCCCGAGTCGGTGCACACATAGATAAGGTCTACGTCTTTACGTAATAACAGATTTTTCACTATAGTAAACTGTTTTTTAACATTATCAATGACTTCGTACTTAAATTCTTTTGGTATAAAGGGAATAGTATCATAGGACCATCTTTTATAGATGGCATCATAGGCATCCGGATAGCTCATTGTCACCAAATGTCCCACACACCAGGTCACAATGGACTCTTCCGATTCCAGATACCCATCCTTCCCGGCCATATTCTGTTTCAATGCTTTTGCGAATTCTCTTGCGACGCTTGGTTTCTCTGCTATATATAAACTCTTTCCCACTATTTCTCCTATAATTCATTCATAGAAACAAGAGTAAGATTTTTCTTTACCTTTGCTTCTAAATTTAGTTTTTCATCAAAACGACCTACGGAATATAAAAATACATATCCGGCATCCAATCTTGCTTTTCCTGCAAGATAGAGCAGTTTTTCATAATCGTCATAGGTCATTATCGGTTTATCATAATTGCATAGTGCTAAAAGAGTGTGTGCATCTTCATCCTGCAAAATAATATCAATATTTCCTACCTTGCCTACCCACTCCCCTGCCCTGTCATATACAAAAGGCAGCATATGGCGTTCATTCATTTCTTCCATACGCTCCATACAAACATCTTTAAAATATTCCGCAACATGTGTTTTTATTCCGGACTCAATATAGGTCAAATAAAAAGTGCTGGGTGCCTCTGCTTTTAAGCTGCTTAAATGCGGATACATAAATTTATAGTAAAAATGCACAAACCGGCTGCTGATGCGATAAATCCCCTTTTGTACATTGGCATGACCCTCTGTATCATAGGAATAAATCTTCTCCACTAATTCAAGCTCCATTAAATTCTTTAAATAAACACTTATTTTAGCTCTGGAAAATCCGGTATGCAGGTATAAATCGTTTAATTTATAGCAGCCATTTGCAATCGATGCCAAAATCGTATTATAGACCGCTGTTTCACGAAGCTCTTCTGATAAGATTCTTTCTCCCTCGCTATAAAGAGGACTGGAAGCTGTCAATAAATTATTTATTATATTTTGCTTTATTGTGATTTTATCGTTAAAATGCTTCCACAGACCGGGAATCCCACCAAAGATAGCATAGGCTTCAATACATTGCTGCTTATTAAAACCCGGAAAAAAATCCACACAATCCCTGAATTTTAATTCCTTCACCTTTAAAAGACCTGACAATTCATAGGCTGCTTCTCCGATTTTTTGAATCATGCTGTTTTCCACCCAGCTAACCGAAGAGCTACAGAAAATAACCAGCACCTGTTTTCTGTTCCATTGCTTATGTACAAAGGAAATCAATTCCTTCATAAAAGAGGTTCCGGCTTTAATCATATATTGAAACTCATCTATTACAATGACTTTTTTACCTTCATGTTTATGTGTAATGGCAGTGAAAATTTCTTCATAGGCAGGATATTTTGATACTCTTATCCCTTCCTCTGCCAATTCACCTCCCCACTGATAGACCTGTTCTTTTTCGGAACAGGAGCGCGCCATATAAAAGCTTACGGGTTTTCCCTGAGAAAATTCCCTGATAAGCGATTTCTTTCCAATATTTCTTTGACCATAAACCACTACAATCTGACTGCCATCCCTATCATAATAGTAATTTAGCTGCTTTAATTCTGCGCTGCGTCCTAACAGCATAGTATTTCCCCCATTTTACAATTGCTTTATCAATAATTGTTCTATATCCTCTTCCGCCATGGGTCTGCCTAACAAAAATCCCTGAATCACGTCACAGCCGATCTGATTCATATAGGCGAGCTGTTCTTTTGTTTCCACACCCTCTGCTACCGATTCATAACCTAATTTATTAACCATAGTAACGATTGATTCTGTTATAATCCTATTGGAATCATCCGTACATACCTTATCTATAAAGCTTTTGTCAATCTTAAGCGTGTCTATGGGTAATCCGTTTAAATAGGACAGGGATGAAAAGCCGGTTCCAAAATCATCTAACGATATTCTGACACCATAGTCCCTGAGAGCAACTAATTTCTCTTTTACCTCGGTAAAATCTTCTATCAAAACGCTCTCCGTTATTTCCAGTTCTATTTCATTGGGTAAAACATCATATTTTTGAATCATTCCAATTAATTTTTCCACAAAATCCTTGCGTTTATATTGGATAGAGGAAATATTAATTGACATTATCAAAGGATGTCCATACTTACGCTTCCATTCCGCATAATGCCTTATGCTTTCTTCCATGACCCAGTTTCCGATAGGAATAATCGTGCCGTTCTTTTCAGCTATGGGTATGAATATGGATGGACTTATCATTTTATTATCTTCAACCTTCCAGCGTATCAGAGCTTCTACTCCCCGCAACCTATGAGAATCATTATAATACTGGGGTTGAAAATGCAAACAGAAGTTTTTATTAAATACTGCATCCTTAAGTCTATTCTCAATATCTACCGTTTGTAGAAACTCGTGTAAAATAGGTGCATTAAAGTACTGGATAGATGCTTTACCGTTTGTTTTTGCTTTAAACATAACAATTTCCGCACAATTAATCAGCTCTAATGCCGTTCTGGAGGCTTCCGGATATTCAGCCACTCCAACGCTCACAGTAAGCCTGATATCCATTCCATTGCTTAAAACAAATCCTTTTGCAATTCTCTCCTGAATGCTTTTATATATATGTTCCACGCTTCTGATCCCACAGGGATCATAAATAGCCATACAATAAATATCACGGTTCATATGACAAACAATCACATTTTCATTGGAAAAGGTTCCCAGGAATTGCCCATACTGCTGCACTACCTCATCACCGACGATTAATCCCATTCCGTCATTAATTTTCCTGAAATCATCAATGTCAATAAACAGAACACTGATTATACTCTGCTCATCTTCTGCACGCCTTACAAATTCACCCAAAAGCTTCACAAAATAGTTTCGATTATAAAGACCTGTCAAGCCGTCATAATAAGCCATATATTTAAGCTCTTCATTCTGCGTCTTAAACTTGGTGATATCTCTGATGCAGACAATTTTATCCGTTGGATTTCCTGATTCATCATAGTTAATTCTTGTTTCAAACTCCAGCCACACTCTGCCGTTCTTTAAACGGCATTCCACACTCCCGCGTTCACTTCCCGTTTTCTCTAAAAATAATATATCCCGCACAGCCATGATATAATTATCTTCTAACTCATCAAAAATAAGGGGAATCTCTTTGACTTCTTTGACTCTAAAATTAAAATGTGTATCCCAATTTCCAAGTGTTACTACTTCATTTTTATCAAAACCGTAATATAAGAAGGCATTATTTGATGTATCGCAAATCAAACGAAACATTTTGTCACGCCCATTTAATTTTTGATTCATTGCTTTTAACAAATCCATCTGATACCGCAGTTCGTCCATCTCTAATGCCTCCAATATTGCTGTTCTTAATTATTGTCATACTATTTTTTTGCGATATATCCCTGTACTTTTAAAAGCTCAGCGCATAATACAGCTCCTCCGGCTGCTCCACGCACTGTATTGTGGGATAATCCCACAAATTTCCAGTCATATACACTATCCTCACGTATACGCCCCACACTGACTCCCATTCCATGTTCATAATTAACATCCATACTGACCTGAGGGCGGTTATCTTCTTCTAAGTATTGAATGAACTGTTTGGGTGCAGAAGGCAGGTCAAGCTCCTGAGGAACCCCTTTGAATGTAACCAGCTTTTCAATCAACTGCTCTTTTGTGGGTTTTTTCTTAAACTTTACAAAAACCGCTGCTGTATGTCCGTCTAATACCGGTACACGGATACACTGGCAGGTAATTACAGGTGATTGAGCCGGTACGATAACACCGTCCTTAACTTCACCCCAGATACGAAGAGGCTCTTTTTCGGATTTTTCTTCTTCTCCACCGATATAAGGAATGATATTACCTAACATCTCCGGCCATTCCTTAAAGGTCTTGCTTGCACCTGAAATTGCCTGATAGGTAGTTGCCACCACTTCATAGGGCTCGAATTCCTTCCAAGCATTCAGTACCGGTGCATAACTCTGGATTGAGCAGTTGGGTTTTACAGCCACAAAGCCTCTTGTGGTCCCCAGACGCTTTTTCTGAAACTCGATTACCTTCATATGCTCGGGGTTGATTTCAGGTACTACCATGGGTACATCAGGTGTCCATCTATGCGCGCTGTTGTTAGATACCACCGGTGTTTCGGTCTTTGCATATGCATCTTCAATAGCTTGTATTTCTTCTTTCCCCATGTCAACGGCACTGAACACAAAATCTACCTGTGCCGCCACCTTTTCTACTTCATTTACATTCATAATTTCAATGTTTTTTACTTTTTCAGGCATGGGCTCTTGCATCTTCCATTTGTCGCCCACTACTTCCCCATATGTTCTCCCTGCAGAACGGGAACTTGCTGCAATGGCGGTCACCTCAAACCATGGATGATTATCTAACAGAGATATAAAACGCTGTCCTACCATACCTGTGCCGCCCAAAATTCCGACTTTTAATTTTTCACACATAATTCTCTCCTCATTTCTATTATATTTTCCATTCTTCAGCTATATATTCTTTATTGATTTTAATAACTTCTTTCATGGCCATTGAACCCGGCGCTCCCAGTGTCAGACGTTTTTCCACACAGATTTTTAAACTTACAGCATCATAAATATCCGGTTCAAATTTATCACTAACCGATTTTAGCTCATCCATACTAAGAAGGTCAATACTTTTTTCTTTTTCAATACAGTAAAGCACTAATTTACCTATTATACTATGGGCATCTCTAAAAGGCACGCCTCTATTCACCAAGTAATCCGCCGCATCGGTTGCATTCGTAAAACCGTTCATTGCACTTTTTGCCATAATATCCTTGTTGAACTTCATGGTTTGTATCATTCCGGTAAATAATTCTGTACAAGTTTCCACCGTATTGATGGCATCAAAGGTCAATTCCTTATCCTCCTGCATATCTTTATTATATGCTAAGGGAAGGCCTTTCATTGTGGTAAGCAATGCCATCAGAGCACCGTATACCCTGCCGGTTTTACCTCTTACCAGCTCGGCAATATCAGGGTTCTTCTTTTGTGGCATAATACTGCTCCCCGTTGAAAAAGTGTCGTCTATTTCTATAAAACGGTATTCATCGGAATTCCATATGATAATTTCCTCTGAGAATCGGGAAAGATGCATCATAATCGTGGAAAGCGCCGATAAAAACTCTATGAGATAATCCCTGTCCGACACGGAATCCATACTGTTTAATGTAGGACCTTCAAATCCGAGCAAAGAAGCCGTATAATTCCGATCTAAGGGATAGGTGGTCCCTGCAAGTGCACCCGAACCTAAGGGGCAATAATTCATCCTGACATAAATATCCTTAAGACGCATCCTATCACGTTTAAACATCTCAAAATAGGCTCCGAAATGATGTGCCAAGGTTACCGGCTGCGCCTTCTGCAGATGGGTAAAACCCGGCATATAGGTATCCAGATTTTCTTCCATAACCTGCAATATTGCATGGAGCAAATCCTTTAGAATATTATCGATAATAAGCACATGTGCTCTTGTATATAACCGCATGTCCAAGGCTACCTGATCATTTCTGCTGCGTCCTGTATGTAGCTTCTTACCCGCATCCCCAATCCTGCTGATTAAGGTTGCTTCCACAAAACTATGAATATCCTCTTGTGATTCGTCTATAAAAAGCCTGCCGCTTTCCACATCCTCACGGATGCCCGCCAGACCTTTTACTATGGCATCTTTTTCGTCAGGTGTTAATATCCCCTGCTTTCCTAACATCACCGCATGGGCAACGCTGCCTTCAATATCCTGTACAAATAAGTTTTTATCAAAGCTGATAGACGCGTTAAAATCAAAGACCTTTTGATCTGTGGCTTTCGTAAAACGCCCTCCCCATAACTGTGCCATAAATTTCCCTCCGTAAAGTTAAATCTAAATTTGATGGTAACATAAAAACGGCTTTGTTGCAATACAGCGAACCAAATATCTTTACACCATTCTACTTATTTTTCATAGAATAATAATAAAACAGGAAAGGAATTTTTTCCATGCCGGAATCTCTGCTGCAATTAAAAAACATCTGCTACTCATATCACAGTCTGCAGATAGAAACGCCGGCTCTTTTGAATGTATCCTTTCATATTGACCCGGGAGAATTCGTTGCCATTGTAGGTCCCAGCGGTTGTGGCAAGTCTACACTGCTGTCAATTATAGCAGGTTTGCTTACTCCTGAAGAAGGCACAATTGTTTTTCGCAATCCTGACGGTTCCTTAAACTATCCTCAAATAGGATATATGCTTCAAAGAGACCATTTATTTGAATGGCGCACTGTCTATCAAAATGCTATTTTAGGATTGGAAGTGGCTCGTAAACTTACAAAAGAAAACACAGACAGAGTACTTGAAATGATGACGGATTATGATTTATACAAATTTAAAGATAAAAAACCTAGCGAACTATCCGGCGGCATGAAGCAGCGGGCGGCTCTTATCAGAACTCTTGCTCTTAATCCTCAGTTGCTCTTATTGGATGAGCCCTTCAGTGCCCTAGATTACCAGACCAGACTCATGGTCAGTGCTGATATTTGTCGTATCATCCGTAAAACGGGGAAAACTGCTATTTTGATTACCCATGATCTATCAGAAGCAATCAGTCTGGCAGATCGGATCATCATATTAAGCCAACGCCCCGCTACCGTAAAGTTTGAAGTTCCTATTCACCTTACACTGCCGGATGATTCCTCCTTAGCTTCCAGAAACGCCCCGGAATTCAGTTATTATTTTAATCTATTATGGGAGGCGTTGTCTGATGAAAAAAAAGAAATCTAGCACAGTAACGGAATTATCACGGCAGGAAAAATTTATCAGAAATCATAAACGATACCACAATAAAATATCTACCTGTCGTTTTCTTATTTTTATATCTTTTCTTATTTTATGGGAAACTGCTGCGAATTTAGGTTGGATAGACTCTTTTTTCTTTTCCAGCCCATCCAGGGTTCTCCTTTGTTTTTTTGATTTAGTTATGAAGAAATCTCTGTTTATGCATATCGGTATTACTTTGTATGAAACACTTTTAAGTTTCTTATTGGTCATTGTAGTCGGAATGGGTGCTGCCACACTGCTTTGGTACTCTACCGGTATTTCCGAAATTTTAGAACCTTATCTGGTTGTGCTAAACAGTCTTCCGAAATCGGCTTTGGCACCGCTGTTCATTGTTTGGCTGGGAACAGGAACCACAACTATAATCGTGGCGGGTATCTCCGTTGCTGTATTTGGCTCCATTATCAGCTTATATACCGGCTTTAAGCATGTGGACAATGAAAAAATAACCTTGATTCATACTCTGGGCGGAAATAAAAAGGATGCTTTTCTCAAGGTCGTACTGCCTGGCAGTATCCCAACCATCCTAAGTACTATGAAGGTAAATATAGGGCTTGCACTGGTTGGCGTTATCATAGGTGAATTCCTGGCTGCCAGAAGAGGACTTGGCTATTTGATTATTTACGGCTCACAAGTCTTCCAAATGAATATGGTAATTACCTCCATCATTCTTTTGTGCATCATTGCAATGGCCTTGTATATGGGGATACAGTGGGCGGAACATTTTTATAAAAAACATCTTAATCTTTAATTTATTACGATACAGATACAAAAAAACGGGAAACCTCGTCTCCCGTTTTACATAATAGTTTATTTATTAGCAGAAATTTCGCGAAGTGCGATTGAAATAGATTCCTTTACCGTAGCATCGGTTTCTTTTCCTGAACGATGCAATAAGTAAGTCTTGCAATACTCCGTTCCCATTTTCCCCAAACACAGTGCTGCTGCACTTCTGATTTCCGGATTATCATGGTCTATGCTATGCGCTACTGTATTTACCGAATCTTCGTCTTTGATATTCCCCAGAGCTTCCATAGCTGCCTTTACAATCTCTAAATCTTTTGAATTTAGAAATTTAATCACTTTGGCTGATTTTCTTTTTTCTTCAAGTTTTTTAATCTTTTGTAATGTACGACTGTTGTCCATTTTAATACCTTCTTTCGTGTTAATTTTATATGTTTCTATTAATAATAAACTAAATTCAAATTAATTACAATTAAAATAGTATAAATTTTATATTATCACTAGTATTGTCAGTTAACTTTTTTTTGAATTATTATAGAATCTCTCAAAGCGTTTTTTAAATAGTGAGCTTTCCAAAAATAAGAAAGCCTTAGAAAATAATTTCTAAGGCTTTCTTTTTAAGAGCTGAAAAAGGGACTCGAACCCTCGACCCCTTCATTACGAGTGAAGTACTCTACCAACTGAGCTATTTCAGCACGTGACATGACGTCACAACATTAGTTATTATAATCTGTAGCGTTAAAAAATGCAACCGGAATTTTTATTTCTGCCTCATCCAGAACATATTTTGTTTTTTCTGTCAATCTCCATTTCGTATCCCAATAATCTTCTTTTTTGACCCAGCAGCGAATACACAGCTTAATACGGTATTCAGCCAGTTCATCTACAAAAACAAATAGTTCCTGCTCCTTTATGGTGAAGGGATCCTCCTTAAGCATATCGGTAAGTGCTTCCTTGGCTTTCTTAATATCCGAGTCATAGGCAATGCCTACAAAAATATCCAGCCTTCTGGAGGCAGCTTCTGTAACATTGGTCATACTATTGTTAGCAAGTGCACCATTGGGCAACACAATCACACGATTATCCGGTGTAATAAGCTTCGTATAAAAAAGCTGGATTTCAGATACCGTGCCTTCATTTCCACTACTGTCCTCTTTAATATAGTCTCCAATTTTAAATGGTTTTAAGAGTAGGATTAGCATACCGCCCGCAAAATTAGAAAGGCTCCCCTGAATTGCCAGACCGATAGCCACACCGGCTGAGCCAAGCAAAGCGATAATACTGGTTGCCGCTACTCCAAAGCTTGCCGCAATCATAAATATCAGAATCACATATAAAATCACTTTAAGAAGTGAATCCAAAAACTGAATGACTCCTATATCCGCTTTGGTACGTTTCAGAGATTTTTTAATGATACGGCGAATCAGCTTTATGACCTGAACACCTATTAAAAACAATATAATGGACAGCACTATCCTGATTCCAAGCTGTAATGCCTTTTCAGGCAATTCTTTTAAATATGCTTCCATAACTCTCGGTTCTATTTGCGGAAGTTTGAGTCCATCCTGCATATCTGTCAGCATCACATATTTCATGTCTTTTTATTCTCCTTTTTCACATCCGGCTTATAGGATAAAATACTCAAGGAAAGAGGTGCCAGCTTAATCTTTATGGAATAAGGCCTGTCATCCCATTCTTTTTCTGCCGTCTTTTTTATCCTGGCATTTACGATACCCGATCCGCCAAAATCCTTATGATCGGTATTCAGTATTTCCTTATACCCGCCTTTATAGGGTACTCCGATTTGCAGTTCTATTGGTATTCCCGAGAAGTTTGCGGCAACCACCAAGGTATCTTCTTTCTTTTTCCCTTTTCGCATAAAGGTTAAAAAACATTCTTTGGAAGCAATACTGTTAATCCATTCAAAGCCTTCGGGTTTGTTGTCTAATTCATACAAGGCCGGATAGGTAAGATACAGCTCATTTAGGGCCTTTACAAGCTCTGCCACTCCCTTATGCTCCGGATATTGCAGCAGTTCCCATTCCACCTGACGCTTTTCATTCCATTCATCAAATTCACCGATATCTTGTCCCATAAAAATCAGTTTTTTACCGGGGTGGGCCATCATATATCCATAAGTAAGCCGCAGCCCTGCGAATTTTTGCTCCCTCTCTCCCGGCATTTTTCCAATAAGAGAGGATTTACCATGTACCACTTCATCATGGGATAAAACCAACATGAAACGTTCGCTATAGGCATAAATCATGCTGAAAGCCAGTTCTCCATGGTGGTAGCTTCTAAAAAACGGATCAAAACGGATATATCGGAGATAGTCGTTCATCCAGCCCATATTCCATTTAAGATCAAATCCCAGGCCTCCTTCGTTTAAATCACCTGTAATCATGGGCCAGGCCGTGCTTTCCTCCGCAATACTTAATACTCCGGGGTTTCGCTTTTTTAAAATCGAATTTAAATGCTTAATAAATTCAATGGCCTCCAGATTTTCATTACCCCCATAGATATTTGCCACCCATTCCCCGTCATTTTTACCGTAATCTAAATAAAGCATAGAGGCGATCGCATCCATACGGATACCATCCGCATGGAATTTTTCCACCCAGAAAAGTGCGTTGGCAATGAGATAATTTTTTACCTGAGGACGTCCGTAATTATAAATCAAGGTACCCCAGTGCGGATGTGAATTCTGTCTTTTATCAAGATGCTCATAGAGACAGGTTCCATCAAAATTAGACAGGCCATAAGTATCTCTTGGGAAATGAGCCGGTACCCAATCTAATATCACTCCTATCCCCGCTTTGTGAAGCTCATTCACAAAATACATGAAGTCCTTAGGAGAACCATATCTGGATGTAGGTGCATAGTAACCTATCACCTGATATCCCCATGATGCATCCAGAGGATGTTCCATAACAGGCATAAGCTCTACATGGGTATAGCCCATAGTAAGAACATAATCTATCACCTTAGGAGCAATCTCTCTATAGTTTGCATATTCTCCGCCTTCTGTGGGTTTTGTAAAACTGCCCAAATACAATTCATATACACTCATGGGAGCATTTGGCTTTTGACGCTGTTTTCTTTCCTTCAGCCATATTTTATCCTCCCATTTAAAATCGCGCAAATCAGCTACCACGGATGCCGTTTCCGGTCTAAGCTGTGCCGAATTACCATAGGGATCTGCTTTTAAATAGGTTAATCCACCCTTTAGCTTTATTTCGAATTTATAATTATCCCCCTCCTTTGCACCGGGTATAAAGATTTCAAAAATACCGGTAGGGGATTTCTTCATTTGATGCACCCTTCCGTCCCATTTATTAAAATCACCAACCGTACTCACCCTTATGGCAGAAGGAGCCCATACCGCAAAATAAACACCTTCCTCCCCTTCTGATTTCATAGGGTGTGCACCCATTTTTTCATAGACGGTATAATGAATGCCATGGGCAAAGGCCAGCTCATCCTCCTCTGTTATCAGGGAAGCATGTCGATAGGCATCCTGCCTCACTTCTATATTGCCGTCGGGATAGGTAATGATATAGCGGTATGCGCCAATCTCCTTACCCTGTAATAAAACAGCAAAAAAGCCTTCCTCATCCACCCTTTCCATAACCTTCTCAGTTAAATTCTCTATCGATTGAATCGCAACCGTTTCTGCACCGGGACAAAATGTCTGTATCAATGTATTGGCACCCGAAATATGCGGTCCCAATAGTGCATGCGGGTCTGAAGCTTCCGAGTAAATTATTTCTTCGATTGCAGGCCAGTTCATCAGCTTATATAATTTGTTGTTCATCCTAATCCCTCCCTCTGATACATCGCTTTTTATGTCAAACTATGAATAAACAATCCGCTTCTTAGCTTCGGCTCAAACCAGGTAGATTTAGGCGGCATCAAAAGCCCGGCATCCGCTACCGCAAACAGTTCTTCTATGGAAGTCGGATACATTGCAAATGCTATCTCCATATCCGTATGTACTCTTCTTTCCAATTCCTTCAGTCCTCTGATACCACCCACAAAATCTATCCGATGATCTGTCTTGGGGTCTTGAATGCCCAAAACCGGCTCCAGTACATAATCCTGTAAAAAGGATACATCCAGATTCTTAACAGGATCCATGCTTCTTAATCCTTCCTCTGCCGTGAGAAGATACCAAGTATCCTGTAAAAACAGACCTATTTCTCCTTTATTTTCGGGTTGTACAGGTATGGGGCCTTTTTTATCTACTTTAAAAACACCTGAAATCTTTTCTAAAAACTGCTTCGCAGATAAACCGTTTAAATCCTTTACCACCCTATTATAATCCATGATTAACAATTCGCTGTCGGGAAATAAGACGGAAAGAAAATAATTAAATTCTTCATTTCCAGTATAGTTTTTATATTTTTCTCTTCTTTTAAGCCCTACCTTCACGGCAGATGCACAACGGTGATGCCCGTCTGCAATATAGATACTCCCCATATCTTTAAAAATAGCTGCTATTTGCTCTTTTTCTTCTTTACTTTCTATTACAAAAACCCTATGCCTTATGGCATCATCCGATACAAAATCATAGAGAGGCTCTTTTCTTTGATTCTTTTCTACAATCTGCTTTAAATCATCCCTATCCCTATATGCCAGAAAGATCGGACCTGTTTGTGCATCCAAAGTATCCACATGCCGGATTCTGTCTTCTTCCTTATCCGCTCTTGTATTCTCATGCTTTTTAATAATTCCATTACAATAATCATCAATAGAAGCACATGCCACAATACCCGTCTGGCTTCTGCCGTTCATCACAAGCTGGTATAAATAAAAACAAGGGGTTTCCTCTTTTACAAATTCACCTTTTTCGATTTGGTCCCCAAGCATTTGCTTTGCCTTTTTATAAACACGTTCATCATAAATATCCATTTCTTCGCTAAACTGTGTTTCCGCTCTGTCGATCCGCAAAAAGGAACGAGGCTCCTTTTCCACAACTGCCTTTGCCTCCTGTCTGTTATATACATCATACGGAAGCGCTGCTATGTTGCTCTCTAATCCCTTCGCCGGTCTGATAGCCTTAAAAGGCTTTATATCTGCCATTTGTTTGTCTCCTTTTGTGTTTTCATTCTGCAATAAATTATGCTGTTTCCTTATTTTATCAAAAATTGCTATACATCACAAGTAAATGGTGCTAAAATATCGAAGAAGGCAAAGAAACTTTTATAAAAGAAAAGGATGTGATTGTTTGACAGCAGAAGACAGAAAGATATTGGCCCGAATCAATAAATATGCCGAAGAAGTAATGGCTGATATTGATCCACAGAAGGTACAGGTTTCCTCGCAGTTAGAAAAGCTTCGTCCTATCCTACAGGAGATTGCTACAGAACAGGGAGTCAGCCTGGAAGATTTTTTCATACGCTATATGGACTTGCAAAGCGAAGCCGCTTGTTTGGCTAATGATAAATTTCGTACCGCATTTGAAGATGATTTAAACGGTGACGGAGGACAACCTTTCCTCTTTCGTTAATAAATCAATATATCATCACAAGAAAACAGTGTATACCCATGAAGGCATACACTGTTTTTCATTGCTAAAGAGATTTGTTAAGGAGACTTCGTTGTCAGGTAAATAACACCCATCCAATAATATCCGAATAATTTTTTATCACTATCCATGGTCTCATATACTTCTTGACCTATTCTATTAAATATATCATCATTTAAAGCGTACTCTGTACGAAGAAGTGCCGTACCTCTCTCATTAATCTGTTCAGCCAATTTTTCACTGATTTCATCATAATCAAAATACATTTCATTGATTCGGTAATATTCTCTATTGCCATTTGTTGCCGTATAGTTTCTTAGATAACGGTCTATCGCATAATCCTTATCCTCACTCAAGGTGCTGCTTCCGGCTTCATCCGGCAGGTTGAGTAAAGCATTTGTTAAAAATTCATTATCATTGTTGGTGACATCTAAAATTTCCCATTCACCGTCAATCTTCACTTTATTCCATGCATGGGGGAGATTCCCCTCTAACACGCCTGTAACCACAATACATTCCAGGCCGGCCGCATCGGCTAAAAGCTTAAAGGCACCTGCATAGCCTGCACAAACGCATTTACCGTTTATCAGCGCACCATATGCAGTAAAGGAATCTTTGTATTTACTGTCTACTTCTCTAAAATCATTCTCTTCTGCATTTACAAGTGCATCCTCATCATATTCGCAATTATCACAAAGATATTGGTTAATTGCCAGTTCCTTTTCCAAATCAGTCATATCAGGCGTAATAATCTGCGATATTATTTCGATGACCTTCTCTTTGATTTCATCTTGCTTCATTACCATTTCTTGTGCCGTATCTTCATAAACCACCTTAACAGCCGTTCCTGACCGATTCACCCGATAGCCGGTAATTCCTAAAATCAGTGCATTCTGATAATAGGCTTCTAAAAGCGAATCCGACAGAAGTTCAAAATCAGCTGCCTCATCAAAAGCAGATACATCAATGATGGAAACACCCGCAAGCATGTTCTGTGCAAGATATTCCGACAGAGCACTATTGGCAGTAATCTCAAAGCTGACCTCTCTGACCTGGGTTTCTGCAATTTCATCTTCTCCGAATTCAATATCGGTGCTAAGCTTTACTTCTCCCGCCCGCTTACGAAGCATATCTTCCCGCTCTTCTATATAGCCAAGGTCTTTTTTGAAATTATCTTCATCATAATCCAGAACCAATGCATAGTCTTCAAAAGGAGTGCCTTCAATCTTATAGGGGATTTTCAGTACTTTAACATTTTCACCACTCTTATAATTGCCTTCTTCATCTATATTAATATACCGGTCTTCAATCACCATCGCATTTTCTGTGTCATAATCAATCAGCTTCATAACAGTCATACCGTTGGCCATGGTAATATAGCTATAGCTCATCAAATCATCGATCTCATCATACCGTTCATAAGAAAAACCGTTCGCTTCCCAGGTATTATAAGCTATCATGACGGGTATATTTTCTTGTATGTCCAGAATGTCCAATGTATTACTCATCATGGAAGTACCTTCTTTAGAAATTGCAATGACACAATAGCTATACCTATCATCCTCGTTGAATCGATATGGAGGTGATTCTTCATATTGCTCCGTCAATTGATCTGTTTTGAAATTATCATACCAGTCATCCTCTGCCACGATATAATTCATAAATCTCCAGTTGGTAGTGGTTGAGCCAAATTCAGGCGCTTCTGAAGTCCAATTATTATCTTCCACATTGGCAATCACATAGAGACTGCCGTTAGCCCCGTATTCTTCACTGGTATTAATGCTGCAAACAAAGTATTCCTCTGCTCCCTCCACTTCTGTCCATGAAAGATGCAATCTTCCGTCATCCGTAAAGGAATGCGTCATTCTGGGGGTATCCGCAAGCTCGCCTTCTATAGTTACTACCTGAACAAGAGGTTCATCCAGTTTTTTACCTGTTTCCCAATCAATATAAGAGGCTAAATATAAGGTACCTGCATTTCCCCATGCTGTACCGGTATCAAACGGAAAGAAAAAGATATCATCATGTTGGTAACGTCTTACGATATCCGTACTCATACCCGTAACCTGAATCAAGCCATCCGGATAAATGGAAGGGGATATGGTTAATTCATTCCTATCCTCATCATAAGACCATTTCGGACCCGCCGAATACTTCAATTCGGGATCCAAATATAAATCCGCAATTTCATACCAATACGTTATATCCAAATCATCCAAATCAAAGCCTGTTTTCAATACAATGGATTCATCTCTGGAAAGTCCTTTAATGGCAGTACCATAAGTATAGCCATAGGGCGATGTCTCTTCCCCGTATTTGTCCATTGTCATACTTGCAAGATAATTGCTTGTAATATAGTTTCCTTCTACAAACTCTTCCGCCTCTATCTCCGCATCTTGAGGAGCTGTTGTTTCATCGTTTTGAGATACTTCCCCATTATCTGCATTGGCCTGCGTTGTATTGTTATTTTTGCTTGTATTTTGGCTGCGTCCCAAAGCAAGACCGCCTCCAAACATTCCGGCAAGTAATGCCATACAAAGCAATATGGGCAAAAGCGCCCCGCCCTTTTTATTATTTTTTAGTTCCATTTTAAATAGTTTGTTATCAATTCTCATAGTTTTTCCTCATCGCGCTGTGGCGCATGTGCAAAATAATCCAATATCCTCTCTTACTGCTTAAGCATCTGTTTTATAATTTCCTTAAAGTCTTCCTTCTTGGTCATCTCTCCCTTTACCACCACATAGGTGTTTTCACTTTCAAAAGCAGCCATATAGGTATTGTTATCTCCAATCGCAAATATGACCTGATAATCGTTGATTGCTTCCGTCCATGAAGTATCCCGGGTAAACTCCAAAGGCAGTATGGACATATGCATTATTTCTATCTGCTCCCCCAGAAAAATTTGGCTTCCCTGATTACCCAAATATATTTTGGGACTTTCTTGCTTTGTATCCGTCCACTGCCTTGTAAGAGGAAATGCCAATAGGCAAACAAACAGCAGAGCCGCAGCAGCAATTGCATATCCGTAATAAACCTTTCTTTTCTTTTTTTGAATCAGTCTTTGTTCTTCCATAGACATTTTGTTCTTCGTTTGCAAAATCAAATTATTTGGCGCATGCAAACTGTTTATTTCTGTTTTATACTGATCTATTAAGCTCTGCTCCCTATCATTTTCCTTCATAGCAATTCTCCTCCCTTCAGCTTTATTTTTAATATCTCCCTGGCGCGATGCAGCCTGGACTTTACCGTGGAGCTTTTCTCTCCAAGAATATTTCCAATCTGTTCCACGCTCATCTCCTCATAATAAAACAAATAAATCACATTTCGATATTTCTCAGGCAGACTGCCCACCGCAGCTCTTACCGGAGAATCCTCATTTTCTATTCTTTCATAATCTGCTGCAGTCTTTTCATCCGATGTATTTTCTTCTTCCTGTATGTTAGAAAACACTTTTCTGTTCCAAAAGCTTCCCTGCTGTTTTCTGGCACAATTAATCGTCACCCGTAAAAGCCATGCTTTTAGATGCTCTTGCGATGATATTCTGTCCCGGTATCGTACCAAGCGGATGAATACCTCCTGAAATACATCCTGGGCATCTTCGCGGTTGCCCATTTCGTTTACCGCTAACCGATATACCATGTCAGCATATTTCTCTATAATTTCATCCGTTGTAAGTTTGAGCCTATCACAATTCATTTGTTTTCTCCCGATAATTATTTATCCGTATACTAAAGTATATCTTACCGAAAGAATTTTTCCAACCGTATTTTATTCTTTTACGATACCGTTTGCCAGAATTTCTTCTGCTAAGACAAACACATCCACGGTACAATCGGGAAGCGCTATTACATTTACCGAATAAGCATACGCACCGGAAGTTATAATATAGATTTCTGTTTTATCCTCATAGTCCTCCTCCATTGTTTGAAAACTGATTTTAACTGCCCTTCCCAAGCAAGTAGTACCGTAATCACTAATCTCCATATTATAAGCGGAATCACCAAAATTTTCTTGGAAAAATTCCTTTGTTTCATCCATATCCAGAAAATAATCGTCCAAATCTATATTATCCGAACCCATATATTCTCTGTATATGCTGATAACACAACCTGCAAAAGCAGCGTCTCCATAAGGTGCATAGGCATAATCACTGTAATCACCGTAGTTATAATCCCGTTCCCAATCCGCAGGCAGATCAAACATTAAAAATCCTGTGGTAACGGTTTGTAGATCGAGATTTGCATTCTCTAAAAAATTATCTAATCTTTTTTGTGCTTCCCGGGCATCCCATTCAATATCAAAATTGTAAAAAGCCTCTAGTTCAGCAATCACTTCTTCCGTCTTCTGCGTAGCATCTTCCAAATTGACTTCAATTTCAACTAGTACCATCTCATCATTTGACAGCTCCGTCAAAAAATAAGTACAGTACACGGGGATATAGATATCATTCCATTTGTCAT
The DNA here is from genome assembly GCA_964544135.1 of uncultured Clostridium sp. Lineage (GTDB taxonomy): Bacteria > Bacillota > Clostridia > Lachnospirales > Lachnospiraceae > Acetatifactor. The sequence goes on from CAZJAS010000002.1 coordinate 82,743, forward strand.
AAATGCAATAATTAGCGGTTACCCTTGCTCCGTTTTCCAGTTGTTCTACTTCCGATATCGTAAAATCTTTATAAGAAGTATTGTAAAACTCATCAAAAACGGTATCGGCATAATATTCTAAATTCTCCTTGGGCGTATAATTCTCCCTTTCATACTGGATATAAGGATTGAGTGTAACAATAAAATCCAAACCAATATTATCGGTATAAGCAGCATTCCCGTTTATGCTTGTATAATCCGCAATGGGAATGAATACTTTAAGCTCCCCGCTTATTGTTTTTTCATCACTAAACAGATAATCATCAGGTCCGGTTACCAGAGTCTCACAGCGTAAATGTTTCACAATTACCTATTACTTTTTAGGCTTTCATAAGTAATACCCCTGAGGTATGAAAAAGGTTGCATAAATTTAAAAATAATATAAAAAAGGCAGAAATACCAAATTTCTAGGTATCCCTGCCTTTTTTGTTCATGCTTTATTCTTGTCTTTATTTTCTTGTTTAAAATTGTAATCTAACTATCCTGCTTTATCAATCATAACCAATCAAATTAATGTACCACTCTGACACGGAATACACCGTCAATGGCACTTAACTTTTCTACAAGCTCGGGTGTTGCGGGACTTTCTACATCCAGCATGGTATAGGCACATTCACCCTTTGACTTATTTGTCATATCACTGATATTAATACCGTTTTCACCGATACAACCGGTAAACTTAGTAATCATATTAGCTATATTTTTATGGAAAATAGCAATCCTGCCGGCCTTCATACATACCCCCATATCACAATTCGGGTAGTTTACACTGTTTTTAATATTACCGTTTTGCAGATAATCCATCATAGATTTCACTGCCATAACAGCACAGTTGTCCTCCGATTCCTCGGTAGACGCTCCCAAATGCGGAATTACAATACAGCCTTCTTTTCCCGCTGTCAGAGGATTGGGGAAATCGGTTACGTATTTATATACTTTACCGCTTTCGATTGCCGCTAACACATCCTCTTCGTTTGCAAGCAAATCCCTTGCAAAGTTTAAAATAACCACTCCGTCCTTCATCATAGTGAGAGCCTGCTTGTTTATCATGCCTTTTGTAGCCTCTAAAAGGGGTACATGAATGGTAATATAATCGCAATCCCTATAAATATCTTCTACATTTACAACATGCTTTACATCGCGGCTTAGGCTCCATGCGGCATCCACCGATAAATACGGATCATATCCATAGACCTCCATACCCAAATGTCTTGCTGCATTCGCTACCTTAATACCGATTGCTCCCAGACCGATAATGCCCAGCTTTTTGCCCATAAGCTCCGTGCCGGCAAAATTCTTTTTCACTTTTTCAACGGTCTTTGCAATATTTTCATCAGAAGCATTGGCTTTTACCCATTCAATACCTCCAACTACATCCCTGGCGGCCAAAAACATAGCAGAAAGAACCATTTCCTTAACACCGTTTGCATTTGCACCGGGTGTATTAAATACTACAATCCCTTTTTCCGCACATTGTTCCAATGGAATATTATTGACACCTGCACCCGCTCTTGCCACAGCAAGAAGATTTTGAGGCAGTTCCATTTCATGCATGGATGCACTTCTGACCAAAACACCCTGTGCCTCGTTGATATCATCGGTTTTTATGTATTCCTCGGTAAATTTGTTCAATCCCACTTTAGAAATGGGGTTTAGGCAATAATATTGAAACATTTTTCTCCTCCTATGCGTTCTTATTCTCAAATTCCTTCATAAATTCCACTAATTTCTTAACACCTTCAATGGGCATTGCATTGTAAATGCTGGCACGCATGCCACCTACACTTCTATGACCCTTTAGGTTTACAAAACCGGCCGCTTCCGCTTCTTTCACAAAAAGAGCATCCAGCTCCTGATTGCCCGTGATAAAAGGTACATTCATCAGAGAACGGTCTTCTTTTCTGACAGTTCCACGAAACAGCTTACTTTCATCTAAATAATCATACAGTACCTTGGCTTTCTTTTCATTATAATCCTTCATAGCAGCCAAACCGCCCTGTTTTTTTAACCATTTAAATACCTTACCACAGATATAGATACCATAAGCCGGTGGTGTATTGTATAAGGATTCATTGTCTGCGTGAATTTTATATTTAAACATAGTAGGAGTTCCGGGTAATACATCCTCCGTAATCAAATCCTCTCTGATAATTACGATTACCACACCCGCCGGACCGATATTCTTCTGCACCCCGCCATAAATAAGACCGTATTTACTCACATCTACAGGTTCGGATAAAAAACAGGAAGAAACGTCCGCTACAAGCAGCTTTCCCTTTGTATTAGGAAGTGTTTTGAATTTCGTACCGTAAATAGTATTGTTTTCACATATATAAACATAGTCCGCATCCTCACTGATAGGAAGATCCGAACAATCCGGTATATACGAAAAAGTTTCGTCCTCACTGGTGGCAATCTTATTTGCTTTACCGTAAATAGCTGCCTCCTGATATGCTTTCTTTGCCCACTGTCCAGTTACAATATAGTCGGCAACCTTATTCTTCATCAAATTCATAGGAATCATAGAAAATTGGGAACTGGCTCCCCCCTGTAAAAAAAGAACCTTATAATTGTCGGGGATGTTCATAAGCTCCCTTAAGTCCGCTTCCGCATCCTTAATCACCTTATCATATGTCTTTGATCGATGGCTCATCTCCATAACCGACATACCGCTTCCCTGATAATCCAGCATCTCATCTGCCGCTTCTCTTAATACTTCCTCAGGTAATACTGCCGGTCCCGCTGAAAAATTATAAACTCTCACGTTACATACCTCCTCATATTAATATCTTTTTCTTTATTTTTATACATACTTAGCTAATTTCCGAACATGGGTATTATTGTATACTCTGCCAATCCTTTAGTCAACTGCATTGTTAAATTTTTCGCATACATAAGTCTTATTACCACTGATCAGTAAAACATAATAACCGGAATCCCTATTTCCAACATATCATAAAGCTCTTCCATCACAGAGGACGGTACATTGATACAGCCATGGGAACCATTTGTTTTATAAATCTCTTCACCGAATTTTTTTCTCCAGGATGCATCATGGATTCCGATGCTCCCTGCTACCGGCACCCAGTATTTCACAGGCGATTCATAACCCGGTCCTCTGAGAACACGGTTTCTTTGCTTATCATATACAAAATTAACTCCCGAGGGCGTACCCATCCTTTGTCCCGTATGTCCCGTTACAATATCCGATTCAAACAGAAGCTCTCCCTCTTCATAATAATACAGCTTCTGCATAGTCATATCAACTTCCACATAAGTATCTTTGATATCTTCTTTTCCTCTTACATAAGCTATTTTTTCATAAGCCGGAATATGCACTTCTTTTACATGATTTAGAATTGCCTGTGTCAAATATGCAATCTCTGCATTTCTGTCTATCTTATTACCGTAGGTACCGCCTTCAATGGTGATATTTTCTCCCCTGGTAGATTGAAAGGTACGGGTAGTATTATAGGTATTGTATTCCTTACAGAGTTCATCAATAAAAGCTTCCACACTCCCCTCGCGAAGAATGGGATTTCCTTCTTCATTTACCTCTATCCAGCCGCTAATAGTTTCCGGTCCGATGGGTATGAGAGTATCTCCCATATGATAAGTAATCTTACAGTCCACAAAAGCTGAGATTTTATCATATAAAGCCAGTGTTTCCAGCATTTTTGCCGTATAAGGCAAATCCTCATAGCAGGAGGATACATCAACCTCCATATTGCCCTGCTGTAAGGAATTCTTTACAAGGTCAATGGCCATATCCTCATTAAACACATTCTTTCTTCCGTCATAAAGAATATAACCTTCTTCCGGACGTATTTCCACAATATCTTCTTTTTTATTATCCTGAAACAAACCACTTTCTTTTAATGCCTCTTTTAATAAGTTTTCATCAATGTTTATAGTAGGAGATATTTCCTTATGACTGGAGCCCAAAATATACTGCATCCAATAAAACGGAGCCTGCCCCATTTTTATGCCCTTTAGTTGACTTGTGTAGTCAATTTCAAATCGAATACTCGAGAGAGGAATTTCATAGGAACGGCCGAAAGCATCCTGTACGGAAAAACTTTCTCTCCCGCACAGTTCTATTAATTCCGAGTTTACTTCTTCTACGGATTTTCCCGTGCAGTAAATACTGTTAATAAAGATTCCCGGTCCGAATCCTTTCCTGTAATAAAATACTGCAGTAAAAAATAATAGGAATAAAACAGCAGCTACAGGAATGGCAAACCATAGGACAGGCACTATTTTCTTTTTCATTTCCCCTCTTTTTCAAAGCTTTATGCTTTTATATCATCTTCATCAAAAGCCTCACTGATAGGTGCACCGGAAGGTACCATGGGGAATACCTTATCATCTTCCGATATCATACACTCTATTACAACAGGTGCATTTAAGGAAATAGCTTTTTCCAGTGCCGGTGCAAATTCTTCTTTCGTAGTTACCCGAATCGCGGTACAACCAAGTCCTTCCGATACCTTACAGAAATCCACCTTATCATCCAGTATGGTTTGGGAATATCTTTTATCATAAAACAGGGTTTGCCACTGGCGAACCATACCCAATACATGATTGTTGATAATAACCTGGATAATGGGAATATGATAACGGCTTGCTGTAGCCAATTCGTTCATATTCATACGGAAGCAGCCGTCACCCGCAATATTGATGCAGATTTTATCGGGACGTCCCACCTTAGCTCCGATACAGGCTCCCAGCCCGTATCCCATGGTCCCCAATCCGCCCGAGGATAGAAAGGTTCTCGGTTCCTTATATTTATAATGCTGTGCCGCCCACATTTGATGCTGCCCAACATCTGTACTGATCACAGCCTTACCGTCTGTGATACGATCAATCTCCTCAATGATATAAGGACAGGAAAGCTTTTCCTTATTGTATTTTAAAGGGTGTTTTACCTTTAATTCTTTAATATATGCCATCCACTCGGGATGCTCCTGTTTCTCTAATAGAGCGTTAAGCTCCTGCAAAACGGATTTTAAATCCCCCACAACACTTAGTGATGCCTGAATATTCTTGCCGATTTCCGCTGCATCAATATCGATATGAAGTACCTTCGCATTGTTGGCAAAGGTTTTGGGGTTGCCGATAACACGATCCGAAAAACGTGCTCCCAGCGCTATTAATAGATCGCATTCACTGACTCCGAAATTGGAAGTCTTGGTTCCATGCATGCCGATCATTCCGGTATATCTTTCACTTCCTGCATCAAAAGCACCTTTCCCCATCAGTGTATCGCAAACAGGTGCATCAATGATTTCGGCAAACTCTTTTACTTGCTCGGCCGCACCGGAAATAATAGCCCCTCCACCCAAGTAAATATAGGGCTTTTTGGCATTGCGGATTAACCTGGCCGCTTTTTCCAAGTCACTTTCCGTATAGTTGTTTACCGTTTCCGGTTCAGTAGCAGGCACCGGTGTATATTCACAGGTATTTGCCGTTACATCCTTGGTAATATCCACCAGCACCGGACCGGGACGTCCTGTTTTTGCAATTTTAAAAGCTTTTCTAAGCGTATCCGCCAGAATATTGATATCCTTTACAATATAACCATGCTTAGTAATCGGCATGGTGACACCGGCTATATCCACTTCCTGAAATGTATCCTTACCCAAAAGAGGCAAATTCACATTCGCCGTGATTGCCACCATGGGAACGGAATCCATATAAGCGGTTGCAATCCCGGTAACTAAATTAGTGGCTCCCGGACCGCTGGTTGCCAGGCAAACTCCTACTTTTCCGGTTGCTCTGGCATAACCGTCCGCCGCATGGGATGCTCCCTGCTCATGGGATGTAAGTATGTGATTGATTTCATCGCTATGTTTATAAAGAGCATCATAGATGTTTAGTATCGTACCGCCCGGGTATCCGAACACAGTATCAACACCCTGCTCCTTCAGGCATGCAATAACGATTTCCGCACCAGTAAGTTGCATATTGAATCCTCCGTTTATTATTATTTATATTTATCTTTTATTTACTTCTTATATTCTAATATAGCTCCCCGATTACCGCTTGTTACAAGCTCCCGGTAACGTGCAAGATAGCCCGTGGTTATCTTCGGTTCACGAGGCTGCCATGCAGCTTTTCTCTCTGCCATTTCTTCATCGGAAACCTTTACATCCAGAGTGTTTTGGGGAATGTTGATGCTGATGATATCGCCTTCCTTTACAAGAGCAATCGGACCGCCTACAGCCGCTTCGGGTGAAACATGCCCGATGGAAGCCCCTCTGGAAGCCCCTGAAAAACGACCGTCCGTTATCAGTGCTACCGAAGAACCCAGGCCCATGCCCGCAATAGCCGAAGTGGGATTTAACATTTCTCTCATACCGGGACCGCCTTTGGGCCCTTCATAACGTATTACCACCACATCACCCGATACTATTTTTCCTTCTCTGATTGCACTGATCGCATCCTCTTCACAATCAAATACTCTTGCAGGTCCCTCATGCACCATCATTTCGGGAACTACGGCAGAACGCTTCACCACACCGCTGTCAGGTGCCAAATTACCCTTCAGTACCGCAATGCCTCCGGTCTCGGAATAAGGGTTCTCTATGGGTCTGATAACCGTCTCATCCTTATTTATGGCATTTGCAATATTTTCACCCACCGTCTTACCGGTAGCGGTAATTAAATCCAGATTAAGAAGATTTCGTTTGGACAACTCCCACATTACGGCATATACGCCGCCCGCTTCATTTAAGTCCTCCATATAGGTAGGACCCGCGGGTGCCAAATGACAAAGGTTAGGTGTTATTTTGGAAAGCTCATTTGCAATATCCAGATTTAAATCAACACCCGCCTCATGAGCAATCGCCGGCAGATGTAACATGGTATTCGTAGAACATCCCAGTGCCATATCCACGATGAGCGCATTTGAAAATGCCTCATTTGTCATAATATCCCTGGGCTTAATATCTTTCTCTATCAACTCCATTATCTTCATTCCAGCATGCTTTGCCAGTCGAATCCTCTCGGAATAAACCGCAGGAATCGTACCGTTACCGCGCAATCCCATACCGATTGCTTCCGTAAGGCAGTTCATGGAGTTAGCCGTATACATACCGGAGCAGGAACCACAGGTTGGGCAAGCCTTTTCCTCATACTCACAAAGGATTTCCATTGACATGGTACCCGCCGCCACACTGCCCACCGCTTCAAACATGGAGGAAAGGCTCGTTTTCTCACCCTTTACCCTGCCTGCCAGCATAGGCCCGCCGGATACAAAAATAGTAGGAATATTTAACCTTGCCGCCGCCATTAAAAGCCCCGGTACATTCTTATCGCAGTTAGGAATACAAACCAGTCCGTCAAAGCCATGTGCCATAGCCATACATTCCGTACTGTCGGCAATCAAATCTCTGGTAACAAGAGAGTATTTCATACCGATATGGCCCATTGCAATACCGTCACAAACGGCTATTGCGGGAAACATAACCGGTGTACCGCCTGCCATTGCCACGCCCAGCCTAACCGCCTCTGTAATTTTATCCAAATTCATATGTCCCGGAACAATTTCATTATAGGAGCTTACAATTCCGATTAACGGTCTCTTTCTCTCCTCTTCCGTAAAGCCCAATGCATTAAACAAACTTCTGTGGGGCGCCTGCTCGGTGCCCGTCATAACAGAATCACTTCTCATATTATCTCCTTCTGCCAACCTGCGGCTTATTAATAACGATTATCGAATACTCGGGTGGATTTCTTTTCACTTCTGTGTAATTCACCGATTTCCACCGGTTTGACTTTTACTAAAACACCGATTTTATATTTAAAATTCTCTATGATTTCCCGCTCCAATTCATATTTATTGGCTCCGGGATTTATCTCCACAAAGAGAGTGCAGATATCCCTTCCCTCCAAATGATCAATCATAAACTGGTACTCGCTGGAAACACCCTGAATCTGGGATAGCATTTCATCTATCTGGCTGGGGAAGATATTCACTCCCTTCACCTTTACCATATCATCGGTACGCCCTAAAATAGTATCTATCCTGGGAAATTTGCTTCCGCAGGAGCAGGTTCCCGTAATCACTCTGGTCAAATCATGGGTGCGGTAACGAATCAAGGGAGCCCCCTGCTTCTTAAGGGTCGTAATAACCAATTCTCCGATTTCACCGTCGGGCACCGCTTCGCCCGTTTTGGGATTTACAATTTCAAAATAAATATAATCCGTCCACATATGCATACCGCATTCATGCTCACAGCTCATACCGATACCGGGACCATAAATCTCAGTCAATCCGTATACATCATAAAGCTTTACTCCCAGCTCGCTGGCAATGCGCTTTCTCATCTTATCGCCCCATCTCTCCGAGCCTATGATGCCTTTCTTTAGATAAATCCTGTCTCCGATTTCCCTCTTTGCAATTTCTTCTGCCAACAGCAGGGCATAGGAGGATGTAGCACATAGTACTGTGGATTTTAAATCCATCATCATACGAAGCTGTTTATCCGTATTTCCCGGACCCATGGGAATTACCATGGCACCCAAGCGCTCCGCTCCTGTTTGAAATCCGATACCTGCCGTCCATAGGCCGTATCCCGGTGTAATATGGATACGATCCAAATTGGTAACGCCGGCCATTTCATAGCAGCGCTTAAACATCTTGGCCCAATCCTCCACATCCTGTGCGGTATAGGGAATTATGACGGGTGTGCCCGTAGTTCCGGAAGAAGAATGGATTCTGACGATCTCTTCCTCGGGAACCGCTTGTAAACCAAGGGGATATGCTTCCCGCAAATCACCCTTCCATGTAAAAGGAAGTTTTGCAAAATCCTCCGGTGTATTGATAGAATCAATATCTACCTCTTTAAACTTATCTTTATAAAAGCACTCTTTACCGGTCAGGTTTTTAAGCTGTGCCTTGATAAGAGAAAATTGTTCTTCTGTCATTTTCATATTCTGACTTCTCCTTCTGCCATTCTTACTGCCTGTAAATTAATTTCTTTGAATTTTTCCGGTATCTTTATTTCAATGGCATTCTTTAATTCCTCTATATTCATGGACAGCGCTCCTGTTTGAGCGGCAGCGGCTAAAAGAACCATATTGAGCACCTTAGAGGAACCGCATTTCTTGCATATGGCATCACCGTCAACCACTACCAGATTCTTGACCCGGCTTTTTAAAAAATTAAGCATTAATTCGCCTTTATAAGTACTTCCCGATAAGGTATCCGTTACGGGTTTTATCGCTTTAGAATTCACAATAACTGTACCGTCATTTTTCAGAAAGGATAGGCATCTGACCGCTTCCGCAGGTTCAAATGCTATCAGCACATCGGCGCCGCCTTTGGGAATGAGCGGAGAACTGACATTGTTTCCGACACGTACATGACTGACCACACAGCCGCCCCTTTGGGCCATTCCGATGGTTTCCGCTGTCCTGACATTTTCCCCTTTTTCCATGGCGGCAAAAGCAAGCATCTTAGAAGCGAGTACCGTTCCCTGTCCGCCAACTCCGCATAACAAACAACTATTTGTCACAGTCTCACTCTCCTTTTCCTACGCTTGTAATTGCCTTTGTGGGACAAATTTGTGCGCATAATGTGCAGCCATAGCATAACGAGGGTTCAATCTTTACTTTATTATCCTGTAGTACAATAGCCGGACAACCCAAATCCTTGATGCATTTTTTGCATAGGATACATTTATCATCCTTTACAGTATAGCAGTCCGAAGGTTTGCTGACCGCAATACAGGGTGATTTGAAAATAATTGCTTTGACACCGCTTTTGCTTGCAGCTTCGGATACCGCTTTTATAGCCTCTGTCTGATGAAAAGGATTCACCGTTGCCATATAGGTAACACCGATTGCTTCTAAAATCTTTTCTATACTAACCTTTGCCGTAATATCTCCCATCATGGTTTTTCCCGTTCCGGGATGTGGCTGATGTCCCGTCATAGCTGTTGTGGAATTATCCAATACAATCAAAATAATATCCGTACGATTATAAACGGCATTGACTACACCAGTCATACCGGATGCAAAGAAAGTAGAGTCTCCGATAAAGGAAAAATGCAAAGTATCCGGCTCGATTCTATGTAAGCCCTGAGCAATGGTCACATCCGCCCCCATACAAAGGCAGGTATCCACCATATTAAGAGGTTTTGCATTACCCAGTGTATAGCAACCGATATCTCCGGAAAAAACCGCTTTTCTTCCCTTCATTGCCTGCTTCACCGCATAGAAGGACGCTCTGTGGGGACAGCCGGCACATAATACGGGAGGTCTTATGGGAAGTTCGGGAAATTCTTCATCCCCTTGAATCAGTTCTGCGGGCCTCTCTTTTTCAAATAAATCCGCAAGTAAGATTCTTACGGATTCCACCGTATTCTCTCCTGCAGCCTGCACTGTTTTATCTGCTTTACCATGTATCACAACCGGCAAATGATGCTTTCCGCATAAATAAACCAATTCTCTTTCTATCACCGGATCCAATTCTTCTATACAGAGAACCTCATCCACCTGCTTTAGAAATTCAAGCGCCAGACGTTCCGGAAACGGAAAAGGAGTTCCTATTTTTAACAGTTTAATATTATTTTTCTCATAGCCGTCCATCTCTATGGCTTCTGAGGTATAAGCATAACTGATACCTCCTGTTGCTATCCCTAGGCGCTTTCCCTGCTTCTCATCAATACCATAGTCAATAAGCTTATTTCCTGCGTAATCAGAAAAATAATCTCCTATCTTCGGATTTCTTTCTTCAATTTTAAGATGATTTAAGTAAGATGTACGAGGGAAAATCACAAACCGGTTTGTATCCTTTACAAATCCCTCCGGAATGTTTCTATAACGCTTTGTTCGGTCTATTTCCATAGATGCGCATCCGTGGCATACCCTTGTCGTGGGGCGCAGCAATACGGGCGTATTGTATTTTTCAGATATGACAAAGGCTTCCTGTACCATTTCATAAGCTTCCTCGGGAGAAGAAGGATCAAAAACCGGTATCTTTGCAAAAGCTGCGAAAGTCCTGGTATCCTGTTCCGTTTGGGAAGACATGGGCCCCGGATCGTCTGCCGACACAATTACAAGGCCGCCCTTTACTCCCACATAAGCCAGGCTCATAAGAGGATCCGATGCCACATTTAATCCTACCTGCTTCATGGTTACCAATGCCCTTGCTCCCGCATAAGCGGCGCCGGCCGCCACTTCAAGTGCAGCCTTTTCATTGACAGACCATTCCACGTATATATTTTCATCTTTTTCTTTTGCCACTGTTTCCAAAATCTCTGTAGAAGGAGTTCCCGGATATCCTGCAACCAAATTAACTCCTGCCTGTATGGCTCCCATGGCAATTGCTTCATTACCCATTAACAACTGCATATTAACTACCTCTTAGATTCTCTCCGCTATCAAAGTCCCCATTTGGGAACAGCCTGTTTGCCTGCAGCCCGCAGACATAATATCACCGGTTCGGTAGCCTTCCCTTAAGACTGTTTCCACAGCCTCTTCAATGGCATCGGCTGCCTCATCCAAATCAAAACTATAACGCAGCATCATGGATGCGCTTAATATAGTAGCGATGGGATTCGCAATATCCTGCCCTGCTATATCCGGTGCCGAACCATGACTGGGCTCATACAAACCGAATTTGGTATCATTTAAGGATGCCGATGCCAGCATACCGATAGAACCGGTCACCATACTTGCCTCATCGGACAAAATATCCCCGAACATATTCTCTGTCAATATAACATCGAATTGTGCCGGATTCCTAACAAGCTGCATGGCACAATTATCTACCAGCATATGCTCCAGAGTAACCTCCGGATAATCCTTCGCAACCTCTTCCACTACCTGACGCCATAATCTGGAAGAATCCAGTACATTGGCTTTATCCACACTGGTTACCTTGCATCTTCTCTTTTTTGCAATGTCAAACCCTTTTATAGCGATTCTACGAACTTCCGTTTCATCATAAGTAAGTGTATCGGTAGCCTTACGAATACCGTTTTCCACTACCGTCCTGCGCTCTCCGAAATACAGACCCCCGGTCAGCTCTCTCATGATCATAATATCAAATCCTTCTGCGCTGATTTCTTCTCTTAACGGACATGCCTCAGCAAGTTCCTTATATAAATAAGCGGGTCTTAAATTAGCAAATAAATTAAGCTCTTTACGAATTTTTAATAGTCCCGCTTCCGGTCTCTTTTCTGGAGAAAGCTTATACCAGGGAGAAGTCGTTGTATCCCCTCCGATCGAACCCATGAGTACCGCGTCCGCTGCTTTAGCAGCAACGATTGCTTCCTCGGTCAAAGGAATTCCATGCACGTCAATAGAGGCTCCACCCATTAGAATATCTGTAAATTCAGGGGTAAATCCAAATTTTTTACCGGCCTTACCCAAAACTTTTTTTGCCTGGGCTATAATTTCCGGTCCGATCCCGTCACCGGGAATACAAGTAATCTTCAAATTCATTATGTAACTCCTTTTTTCTTATCTATTCTCATCATGCTGTGACGTGGTGCAGTAATAAAATTGCTTTTTTAATAATACCCTACTAATAGGAAAAATTCAATATAAAAGCAAAAAGTGTTGAAACCCTATCGGATTTCAACACTTCTAAGATTCTCTTTACTGTGTCATTATGCCTCTCCGGGCTTTTCCACACGACTGATTGCCGATTTTTCCATAGGAATACGACAATTTTTGTTGTTACCAAATTCCACTATAATGGTATCATCATTAATATCTATTACTATGCCGATAAAACCCGATGTGGTAAGTACGCAATCTCCTGTTTCCAAAGAAGAAACCATAGCCGCATGTTTCTTTTGTTGTTTTTTTTGTGGTCTTGCAAAGAAAAAATACATTGCACCAATGATAAGTCCGTAAAAAATAACGATCCCGAATATGCTCATGCCACCCACATCACCACTCAATAAAATACCCATGTTCTGTCCTCCTGTATTCCTTACACCACGTCCAATCCGCATATTTCGAAGATTGTCCGGATATCTATTGCATATCATACACAAATTCTAACCGAAGGGCAAGTACTTTATAAAAATTTTATCCCTCTCTCGATGTGATGTTTTCCAGTTTATTCTTTTTATAGGAAGTAAACTCTTCCCTTTCCAAGGCATGTCTTATTTCTTGCATCATGGTATTGTAAAAATATAGATTGTGGAGTACGCATAGACGCATCCCCAGCATTTCCTTTGCCTTTAATAAATGACGGATATAAGCCCTTGAGTATCTCCTGCAGGCCGGACAGTTACAGCCTTCTTCAATGGGGCGTTCATCCGTTTCATATCTGGCATTGAAAAGATTTCGTTTTCCGCGGTTGGTATAAAGATGTCCGTGTCTTCCGTTTCTTGTAGGGTATACACAGTCAAAAAAATCCACACCTCTTTCCACACCTTCTAATATATTGGCAGGGGTTCCCACTCCCATCAGATAGGTTGGTTTGTTTTTAGGAAGATAGGGTATGGTCTCATCTAAAATATGATACATCTCTTCATGGCTTTCTCCCACTGCCAATCCGCCGATTGCATAGCCGTCCAGCTCAATTTCGGATATGGTTTTTGCATGCTCGATACGGATATCGGAAAAGATAGCCCCCTGGTTAATCCCAAACAGCATTTGCTTTTTATTGATGGTATCCTCCGATTCATTTAACCGGTCCATCTCTTTTTTGCACCGCTTTAGCCATCTGGTGGTTCGTTCTACTGAATCCTGTACATAAGCTCTTTCTGCTTTGGCACTTGGGCATTCATCAAAAGCCATCGCTATGGTGGAAGCCAAATTGGATTGGATCTGCATGCTTTCTTCCGGTCCCATAAAAATCTTTCTTCCGTCTATATGAGAATTAAAATAAACCCCTTCCTCTTTGATTTTACGAAGCTTTGCCAACGAAAAAACCTGAAAACCTCCCGAATCCGTAAGTATCGGTTTATCCCATGACATAAATTTATGAATACCGCCCATCTGCTTAATAATATGATCTCCCGGCCTTACATGTAAATGGTAAGTATTGGATAATTCCACCTGTGTACCGATACCTTCCAAATCTTCGGTGGATACTGCCCCTTTAATGGCAGCCGCTGTTCCTACGTTCATAAAAACAGGTGTTTCTATCACTCCGTGAACTGTGTGGAGTTGGCCTCTCTTAGCTCGACCCTCCTGCTTTAATAAACGATACATAATCTATAAATCCTCCCAGAACTCTTCTAGTGTAATATCCTTATTTGTAATAACCGTAGCCGCTTCTAACCCAACATATCGAAAATGCCATGGTTCATATTGAATACCGGTAATATATTCTTTCCCTTCGGGATACCGTAAAATAAAACCATATTCCCAACTATGTTCTGCCAGCCATTTGCCGGTTTCCGTTTCTGCAAATCCTGCATTCAGGCTCTTATAGGTACTGCTGTAAAAATCAATCGCCAATCCGATTCTATGCTCACTTGCATTCGGAGAGGTTACTCTCAAAGAAGCTGTTTTGTAAGCATCCATATAGGACATGCCCAAATTCATATAGCTGTTAATCTTTTTCTTGAAAAGATAAGTTTGGCGATTGTAATCCCTGTAAGGAGAGCAAATAACCAAATCCACTCCATCATCCTTTGCTCCCTGCATCATGGCAAGTAAATCCTCTAAAATCCTTTCATCACATTTCATATTCCCACTGATGGTACCCAGCGGAAAGTTATAATCCTCAGGTATGGAATGCTGTTTATTTATTAATATCAATCTCCAGTCCGTTGCATCAAAGGAATAGTCAAAGTAATCGGTTGTTACGATATCGGATATCTCATTATTAGTTTCTATCCTATCAATATTATTGTCCTCAAGAATCTCTTCCAATGTGTAAATATCAGGTTCTTCATCAGAAAGGTAATCCATATCTTCATATTCTTCAATGGCATCCACATCAATAAAAGCAACCTCTTGGGCATTGATTTCCTGTTCTGCCATAAGCTGGGCACCGTCTTCTGCCGGGGATGTTATAGGAATTTGTTCATGCAGGCTTTCCGGAGATGCAAAGCTTGAGCCGGTCACTAAAAAAATCAACAGTAAAACTACACAGGAATAACGTTTGCCATTGGAGGCAATATTGTTACCTATGTAATACAAAGAAAGCAATACCGTCATATATAACATCACGGGCACCTTCATCCAACTATGTTTTTTTATTATCCCCATACAATGAGATTTTATTTTTTGTTTTACAGGTTTTTCCATATTTTTCTCACTTAAATATATTTGAATACACCTACTGATATAATAGCACATTTATTACCCTAATGCACCACTTTTCTACTTTTTAGTACAAAATATCACATTTATATTGGCATCTTTTCAGATTTGTATTATATTCTATTGTATAGTAAACTCAAAGATAGAAAATGCATGAAGGAGGCTGTTATGGCTGGTTCAACATATGGTACTATTTTTAAAATCACAACATGGGGAGAGTCCCATGGAAAAGCACTTGGTGTGGTTGTGGACGGATGTCCCGCAGGTCTGCCTCTTTCAGAAGCGGATATTCAACCATACCTTGACAGGCGTAAGCCCGGAAAAAGCAGCATATCCACTACCCGCAGGGAAGAGGATGAAGTAGAAATCCTTTCCGGTGTTTTTGAGGGCTGTACCACCGGTGCTCCAATATCAATGCTTGTAAAAAATACATCCCAACGCTCAGGAGACTATAGTGAAATTTCTTCCTATTACAGGCCGGGACATGCAGACTTTACCTTTGATGCCAAATACGGTTTTCGTGATTATAGGGGCGGCGGACGTTCCTCCGGTCGTGAAACCATAAGCCGTGTTGCCGCAGGTGCCATTGCTGCAAAGCTTTTATGCGAGCTGGGAATTACGGTTACCGCCTATACTCGATCTCTGGGTCCTATAGAAGCTGATTTGTCAGTATTTGACAAGGATGCAATTTTAACCACAATAACCGCCATGCCTGATAAAAAAGCCTCTGCACTTGCAGAATCCTATTTAAAAGAAACCATGTCAGAGCTTAACTCTTTGGGCGGCGTTATGGAATGTATCGTAGAAGGCTTGCCTGCAGGCATCGGAGATCCGGTCTTTGAAAAGCTTGATGCTAATTTAAGCAAGGCTATTATGTCCATCGGTGCCGTGAAAGCCGTGGAAATCGGAGATGGTATTTTAGTTTCCAAATCCAAAGGCAGCGAAAATAATGATGCTTTCTACATGGACGGCTCTTCTGTCAGTAAAAAAGCCAATCATGCAGGGGGTATCCTGGGTGGTATCAGTGACGGTAGTCCCATCCTAGTCCGTGCTCATGTAAAGCCCACTCCTTCTATTTTTCAAAAACAAGACACTGTTAATAAAAACGGAGAAAATATTTCAGTACAAATTAAAGGACGTCATGATCCGGTCATTGTTCCCAGAGCTGTTGTCATTATGGAATCCATGATAGCCATTACCATTATAGACGCACTCATGGTGAATATGAGTGCACAGACAAAAAACCTCATCTCATTTTATAAAAAGTAACTTTGTAGGCAATTGCAATACTCATTTTAAGTGCCTAAAAGGAACTTGCTTTACAAAAAGGGTATTCTCAAAGCCTATTGTTTTGAGAATACCCTTTATGTATTGAATCAATATTGTATATTATTTCTCTACACCCCTTGCGGAATAATAGTCATTAAATTTTTTGTTAATTACATCTCTTGTCTGATAACAAATAGCGGGTAATTTGCCTCCCCATGTTTTTTCTGCCTCAGCATATCCTTTTTCAATTGCCGCCTGCATTTCTTTCATCTTACCAACATCATCCCCTGCCAAAGCGCTTGCAAAATCAAACATACGGTCTGCTGTTTGCTTCACACCATAGTAACCATTCTCTGAAATATCCGCCTGAGCCTGTGCTTTGGTTGCAGGATCTACATTATACTTACCGCTTGCTAAAAATTTCCAAATCCCATTTGCCTGACCATATGCATTCGTCTGTTTAGAGAGCATCTGATCCACTAAGGAAACAAGCTGACTTTGTCTGTAATCCGCATCTGCTTTCAATTTGGATACCAGTGCCTGCCTGTCTTCTGCACTCATCTTGTTAACCTTGTACGTCGCATTCTTATTGCTGTCCTGTGACGCTTCATAAACCGCTCCCGCTTCTGTTGCATTGGAAGCTACATCTGTTTTTGTTTCATTTGTCTTTGCCGCGTAATCACCTGCATAAGCCTGTGTTGTTGCATTCGAATTCACTACACCTACACTCATATATTTTTCCTCCTTGATTGGCTGGATGCAATTCCTTTTGCATCATATTTAGACTACTATTTTCTATATCGGACAGATAAGAGTTTTTATTAACCCTCTATCTTATAAAATGTAATACAATTAGGCCTATCCACCAAAATTTCTCTGGTAGACATCATAATTACCTTCTTATCTAAATCCACGGAGAAAAAAGTCATGGTATCGGAAGCATGATTTAAGGAAACCAGATGCTTATTATCCGGAAACATTGCCACATCCTTTGGATAATCACCGCTTATGGGAAGACAGAGCAGCTTATCCAGCAGGCCGGTACTACTATCTGTTTTATAAATTGCCACTGTATTCTCTCCTGCTGTAGAGGTCAGTAAATAATCATAGTCTTGTGAAAAGGATAGCGCACTGGCAGAGGATCCATAGTCATTTTCATTCGTCTCTGTTGTACTCACGGTCTGTATTCTTTCAAAATAGGGGTTCCCGTTTTCTTCCGTATAAGCGTAAACCGTAATATTACAGGCTAATTCATGCACAATATAGATATATCTGCCATCTTTTGAAATCTTAATATGCCTGGGTGCAGATTCAATATCACCACGTACCACATCCGCAAGCTTTAAAGTGCCTTTATTTACATCAAAGCGATATACATTGACATGATCCATTCCCTGGTCTGCAACCAAAAGATATTTATTATCATGTGTCATCCTGGCACAATTAATATGGGGCCTGAAATTACGTTCTGTCACACTGCCCAATCCTTTATGAAATATCTCATCTGTAATATCACCGATGGAGCCGTCTTCATTTAACTTTAATACGGTAAGCTTTCCGTCATGATAACCGGCTACAAAGAGATATTTGTCTTCATAGTCAGTAGAAAGATAACAGCCCCGCATGCCGTTGATAGGTGCAAAGTTAATTAAATCCAGGCTGCCGTCTTTTAATATGGTATATGCCTCTACGCCAAAATCCGTTATAGAGTACAAATAGTTGTTTTTCTTGGAAGTAGTAACATAGGATGAGTTGGTAATTTCCACCTGATCCTTCTCCACAAAGCTGCCATTTTCAATATCCACATCATAAATTTTAATGCCATGCTTATCTCCCATTGTATAGGTAGCAACATATGCCACGTACTTTTCCTTATTAGCCATATAGAATCCTCCGTATCTGTCATTCTTAAGAATAAATATAACATATTATCCCTTTTTTGTTAATCGTAATCTTACTAATTGCTTAGTTTTTCTTATTTTACATAATTTTACACGAGACTTGAAAAATTGCGTTGCTTTTTCTAACGTTTCAGTATAAAATTAAGCGGAAAATAGGTACCCGTATTTGTACTCTGTTTTCACTACTTTCGGGAGGTTTGCAAACATGAATCATGTATTGGTAAATCTGGAGCATATATCCAAATCATATAATGGTCAGATGGTGCTTGATGATTTGAATTTATATATAAGAGAAAATGAGTTTTTGACACTGTTAGGTCCCAGTGGCTGCGGCAAAACAACTACACTGCGTATTTTGGGCGGCTTTGAACGTCCTGATTCCGGTAAAGTTATATTTAAAAACAAGGATATCACCAATCTTCCTGCCAACAAACGTTTGTTAAATACTGTTTTTCAAAAGTATGCTCTTTTTTCGCATATGAATATTGCTGAAAATATTGCTTTCGGTTTGAAAATAAAAAATAAAAGTAAATCTTATATAGACGATAAAATCAAATATGCTCTTAAGCTTGTTAACCTTGACGGCTACGAAAAAAGAATGCCCGATTCCCTTTCCGGTGGACAACAACAGCGTATTGCCATCGCTAGGGCGATTGTAAATGAACCCAAGCTTCTGCTATTAGATGAGCCCCTGGGTGCTCTTGATCTTAAGCTGCGACAGGATATGCAATATGAATTGATCCGTTTAAAAAACGAACTGGGTATTACCTTTATTTATGTTACCCATGATCAGGAAGAAGCCCTTACCATGTCTGATACTATCGTGGTTATGAACCAAGGCTATATCCAGCAAATAGGTACTCCGGAACGTATTTATAATGAGCCTGAAAATGCTTTTGTAGCGGATTTTATCGGTGATAGCAATATTATCGGAGCTACCATGATACAGGACGAATTGGTAGAAATCCTAGGTGCCCGCTTTGCCTGCATGGATAAAGGCTTCGGGCAAAATAAACCCGTGGACGTAGTAATCCGTCCGGAAGACGTTGAGCTGGTGAAGCCGGAAGTAGGCACTATAAGCGGTTTGGTATCTCATATTATATTTAAGGGTGTTCATTATGAAATGGAGGTGCAGGCATGCGGCTTTGAATGGCTGGTACATTCTACCCATATGTTCCCTGTGGGCACTCCGGTTGGTATTATAGTTGATCCTTATAATATCCAAATAATGCAGAAACCAAAATCAGAAGATGAGGAGGCAGTTAAAATAGATGAATAAAAAAATGCTCTCCCTGCCCTACCTGTTTTGGTGTATTGCCTTTATAGTTATCCCTCTTTGTATGGTGCTATATTATGGCTTGACTGATAAAACAGGGGCTTTTACACTTTCTAATATTACCGCAATTGCGACTGCAGAGCATTCCAAGGCTCTGTGGTTTTCACTGTTGCTTTCATTGGCAAGCACAGTTATTTGCCTGCTGCTATCCTATCCCCTTGCCAGAATTTTATCAAATATGAATGTAAGTCAGCATTCTTTTATTGTACTTATTTTTATTCTTCCCATGTGGATGAATTTTTTGCTGCGAACTATGGCATGGCAGACGCTTCTGGAAAAAAACGGGGTTATTAATTCTATCTTACATTATTTGCATCTGCCCTCCCTAAATATTATTAATACCCCATCCGCTATTATTTTGGGTATGGTATATAACTTTCTGCCCTTTATGGTATTACCCATTTATAATTCACTCACGAAGATTGACCCCAATGTTATAAATGCCGCAAAGGATTTGGGTGCGGGCTCTTTTCAGACCTTTATCAGAATCATATTTCCGTTAAGCCTGCCGGGCATTATCAGCGGCATCACCATGGTCTTTGTACCTGCACTGACTACCTTTGTTATTTCTACCCTGCTTGGGGGAAGTAAAATACTGCTGATCGGCAATGTGATTGAACAAGAATTTACGCAAACGGGCAACTGGCATCTGGGAAGCGGGCTCTCCATCGTTCTTATGGCATTTATTCACATAAATATAGTTTTATCGGTTATTTTTGACAAGAATGGGGAGGGAAATGCTATATGAAAAATACATTACGCCGTATTTATATCTTCCTCATTATTTTGTTTTTATATGCCCCAATCGGAACTCTTACCATCCTATCCTTTAATGCGAGTAAGTCCCGTACAAAATGGGGTGGTTTTACTCTAAAATGGTATCAAGCGCTCTTTGAAAATGAACAGATTCTACATGCTCTTTGGAATACGCTTGCTATTGCTTTATTATCTTCCTTATTTGCCACCATAATCGGCACTATCGCCTGTTTGGCCATGCAGGGTATGAAAAAAAGAAATCGAGCCATTATAATTGGTATTACTAATATTCCTATGCTGAATGCTGAAATTTTAACGGGTATATCCCTTATGCTATTATTTATAGTGCTGGGGGTACAATTCGGATTTTTTACCATCTTACTGGCTCATATTACCTTTAATATCCCTTATGTGATATTAAGTGTTATGCCCAGAATCAAACAGCTTAATCCCAGTATTTATGAAGCGGCCTTAGACTTGGGCTGCTCTCCTTTCCAGGCATTTTTTAAAGTCATTTTTCCGGATATCCTTCCGGGAGTACTTTCTGGATTTTTAATGGCTTTTACTATGTCTTTAGATGATTTTATCATTACTCATTTTACAAAAGGCCCCGGTATCGATACTTTGTCCACCAAGATTTATACAGAGGTCAAAAAAGGAATTAAACCTGAAATGTATGCCCTGTCCACCATTATCTTCCTCACCGTGCTGGTGTTGCTGATTTTGATAAATAGGACACCTAAAGAAAAAGTGCAAAAATAATAATTTAATTATGCACACAAGGAGGAAATTATATGAAAAAACGAATTTTACCGGTTATCTGTATTCTAATAACAGCATTTTTGCTTTCCGGTTGTGGTTCTGCCGACAAGTTTCCAAACGGAGTTGTATATGTTTATAACTGGGGAGAATACATCGATAAGGAAACCATAAATCTTTTTGAACAAGAAACTGGGATTCAGGTTATATATGATGAATTTGAAACAAACGAAACCATGTATCCTAAGGTAGAGGCCGGTGCGTCAAATTATGATGTGGTCTGTCCTTCCGATTACATGATTCAGAAAATGATAGACAATGATTTATTAGCAGAGTTAAACTGGGATAACCTTCCCAATGCAAAAGCCAATATCGGTGCTCAGTATTATGAGCAGGCGAATGCTTTTGATATGGGAAATAAATATTGTGTTCCCTATTGCTGGGGGACCGTAGGTATCCTATATAATACCACGATGGTAGATGAGCCTGTAAATAGCTGGTCCATTCTGTGGAACGATAAATACAAAGACAGCATACTGATGCAGGAATCCGTTCGTGACCTTTTTATGGTTGCCCTTAAGGAATTGGGATATTCCATGAACAGCACCGATGAAGCTGAGCTTCAGGAGGCTAAGGATCTCTTAATTGAGCAAAAGCCCCTTGTGCAAGCTTATGTTATCGACCAAGTAAGGGATAAGATGATCGGCGGTGAAGCCGCTCTTGGTGTCATCTACTCAGGTGAAGCAATTTACACCCAAAGGGAAAATGAGGATCTGGAATATGTCATCCCCGAGGAAGGCACTAATGTATGGATTGATGGCTGGGTGATTCCTAAGAATGCATCCAATAAAGAAAATGCCGAGAAATTTATTGATTTTATGTGCCGCGGGGATATTGCATTACTTAATTTTGAATATATTACTTATTCCACTCCCAATACCGCAGCCAAGGAATTGATTGAGGACGAAAGCATTAAAAATTCCGAGATAGCCTTTCCTGATTTATCTCAATATAATAATATGGAAACCTTTTCCTATCTCGGGGAAGATGCAGACACTCTGTATAATAATCTCTGGAAAGAAATCAAATCCTATACATCTTATTAAAATTTACGGCATGATTCATTGAGTTAATATATCACTTGATTTATTACAAAAAATCCCGTTGGATCATCATCCAACGGGGTTTTTATTATTTTAACACTTCATTTAATGCGTTGATAACCTGCTCCGGTTTATAGGGCTTACATATAAATTCTTTTGCACCCTCTTTTAAAGATTCCACTAACATAGAGGATTGTCCCGCTGCAGTCAGCATAATAACTTTTGCATTTTTATCGTAATTCATTATTCCTTTCAGACAACTGATACCATCCTTTACCGGCATGGTAATATCCATAGTAACAGCATCGGGCTTTGTTTCCTTATAAAGGTTAATTCCTTCTTCCCCGTTTCCTGCTTCTCCCACTATCTCATGACCGATGCCTTCTAATATCCCTCTCAGCATACGCCTTGACATTCTTGAATCATCTACAATTAAAATCTTAGCCATTACCTTCTCCTCCTATCTTTGTCCCCAAATTATAAAAAGTGCTTCTTTGCCTCCTATAAAAATCGGAATACTACATATTTCTAAATCTTTAATCTCATAGTCGGTTTCAAAGAATATAGGGGGCAGTAATTGGGAATTGATTCCGCTCTTGCTTAATGCAGCGGCATAAAGGCCGTTCACACAGTTTAAAAACTCTGCAGCCGCATCCAGAACATCTTCTACTTCAAGTTCGAATTGATCCTTACAAAACTTGTGACTGAGAATAGAAAGCCCGCCGTCCACTTCTGCTAATCCTGTTACCAGTTCTTTAAATCCCATTATGGGCTTTGAATAACCCACTGTTTTTTGAAATGCTGATTCTTTTATGGAAATCTCATTTGAAAGAACCGCTTTTCCTATGTAAATCTGCCTATCAACACAGCGAATCAATGTTCTTACCAGCACACCTGCAATATCCGCAAAGGCCATTGCTTCACGAGGCAGAAACATCGGTACAATCCGCTCCGGCTGATCGCTTCTTAAATCCTCCATCTCGGATTTGGTAAAACCATGTTGTTTCTGGAAGCTATCCATAACCTCTTCCAGCTCCTCCATCTCCAAAAGCTCTGCATCCACCAGTGCCTGTGCAAATGCCAGATAGGCATTACCTTGTTTTTTTAAAAGATTGCTAATCTGTATCTCTGTCAGGTATCCTTTTTCCACAGCAATATCGCCGAACCGTTTGTCCGTAATCGCTTGAAAACGATTTACCTCATCCGCCTGCTCAACTGTCATCATTCCTTCTATAACAGCAAGCAAACCCATTTTTACCCTGACCTCATTCAGCCTTGCAATCACCTTATCAAGTTGTTCCCCGGTAATCTTATTAATTTCTACAAGATAGTTTCCCAATATGTGCTCTACCATAGCCTTCTCCCTTCTTCCCTAACAATAAAGAATTTTTCTTTATTCGTCATTAATTACAATTATATACAATAACAATAAATATTTCCACCATATTGTATAAAATAAATTATTAAGTTGTTAAATAAGCAAAAAAATGCCGAAACAACAGAAGTTGTACCGGCATTTCAAGCAATTTTTACTTCTCTTCACACCCACAGGTATCCCCATTTGAATAATTACTTCTGGTCCATGGAGGAGACATCATATTTCTGTCCCTATCGCAGTCTCTGCCATCACGGTTTCTGTCTCTGTCACAATCCCTGTCACAGTCTCTCTTACAGTCTCTGTCACAGTCTTTCTTACAGTCTCTATCGCAGTCTCTGTCACAGTCTCTATCGCAGTCTCTGTCACAGTCTCTGTCACAATTTTTATTGCAGTTATTATTGCAGCCACAACCACTATTGCCGCCACATACATTACCGCCACAACCACTATTGCGGCTACATACTTTTCTGCAACATTTTTTCTTGCGACAACCTACATTACAACCGCAGCCGCTGTTACAGTTATTGCCTTCGGAAATTCCGCAACCGTTATTGCAACATGCTAGAAAAAGAATAATCCAACAACACATATTACATTCCCATTTCTGAATTGATTTACTGTATCTTATTCTCTTCCCCTCCAAAATGTGACAATAGGAACTCTTTTTTTATAAATTTAAATGTCTGCTTTTCACCCAGATTTGAAAGCATGGTCAGAAGCATCTCAAGATTATTTCTTGTAAATTCATGTATGGGGGCCGGGTCCTTCCCTGACCTAAAATATTGCAGCGGTGCATCATCTGAATAGTCTTCGCCCAAATATACTTTACAGGCTGCAATTCTATCCATAACCATTTCCGCAATATAACGCTTTGGCATTGGTGCAGGTGCCATACCGCCCTGTCCGCCTTTTAAAGAATAGTCTATCCAATATTCGTAATGATGCTTATTACGCCCCTTATGATGGAGCCAAGCGGTGGAATATCCATTTGATTCCCGCTCCGCATTATTGGGGCTTCTGTTTCCCTGATAATATTTAGCACCGACTATAAATTCACTGGGACTATATTTTGAAAGATCATGAAATAGCCCCTGCCAATATAAACCTACCGCAAAGCATCCTTTTAATACCAGCCATTTATGGTAGGTAATTGTTTTAAAGTGTTTCCACGCTTTCATGTTTTACTGCACTTCCCCTTCTCTTCCGACCACCTTTTTGCTTGATTTCCTTACTTTTAAATAGACAGATACACCTTTCGGGCATCCTTATTTTAAGCTGTTCTTCTACATCCCTCAGTTGTAATGTGTCGTTTTCTGAAGTCATGCATAATTCCCAACTCATCCCTTTTGGCAAATTGGGCATTGCAAAATCATGCTCTTCCCAATGCATATTATATACTACATAAAAGAAATCATCAGGCGTTTTTTTATCTTTATAGGCATATTTCCCACAATACATGATTCCAAGCTGTCTGCTGTAACCGGATGTATTTGGTTTCCAAGGAACCTCTCCGTGATAGGATAAATCAGGATAGCCACATGCCCCATAATCCATCATCCTAAGCTCTTTCTCCTGCCTGAGCACCGGATGCTCCTTCCTCAGAAGTATTAATTTTTGGGTAAAGTCAAATATTTCTTTTTTAGTATCCAAGTCTTTCCAATTTAACCAAGTAGTGATATTATCCTGGCAATAGGGATTATTATTTCCCTCCTGTGAATTCCCAAACTCATCCCCCATAAACAATAGAGGAGTCGCCTGTGACAGAAAAAGTATCATCAGCGCATTCTTAATCTGCTTGATCCTAAGTGCCATAACCTTTTTTTTACGGGAACGGCCTTCCTGTCCGCAGTTCCAGCTGGCATTATATTCATTACCGTCCCGATTATCTTCTCCGTTTTTATCATTATGCTTTTGATCGTAAGAAACCAAATCCATGAGAGTAAAACCATCATAATTAGTCAAATAATTTATCTTGCCGCAACCCATGGGATTATACCGCAAATGATACATGGCAGACGGTAATGTACCTTCTTCCCCTTTTAAAAAACGCCTCATGGCATACCGATAATCATCCTGATATTCCGCAATATAACGCATGCCTGCAGCTCTTCCTTTTTCGGAATCTCTCATCAGCTCTGTTTTATTTTCGGAAAAATTGTAATACCAGAGCTTGGTTTTTGCAAGTGCGGGATCTTCGGCTAACACACCTGTATTAATATTTTCTCCCTTTAAATGAAAGCCATCCACATGGTAATTGATCACCCAGTATCGCAATATTTCGGGAATTTCTCTTTCCGGTACTTTCTTTGTAAAATAAAATTGTAAAACAACTTCTATCTTATTTTTATGCAATTCTTTTACCATATACTTAAACTCTGATAATGCATCCTTCGTATAAGCATAACTGTTTTTGGGACTGTAATAATATCCTCCTGTATAGCCCCAATAATTAATTTTATTTTCTACAGGAATTGATGCATCCTCAAAAGGATTTTCAACCTTTTTTTTCTTTTCTATTTCGGGAAATTCATAGATTGGCTGCAACTCCAATGTTGTAATTCCTAACTCCTTTAAATAGGGGATTTTTTCTACAAGCCCACTAAAGGTTCCCCTTGCCTTTACCTTAGAGGATGCATGTTTTGTAAAACCTCTCACATGCAGACAATAGCATATACTTTGATCATACGGGATTCGCGGATTAATATCCTCCTTCCATTCACTGTCTCCTTTGGGAAAAAGTGCCGGTCTGATATTACCTGCAAAAGAGGGAATTTCTGCATAACGATATCCGCCAAGAAATGCCTTTCCCCTCACGTCCGTTATGAGTCTGTCTTCCTCATAAAAACAATAAGCCTTATCTTCCCGAGAAATACCGCTTATGTACATGCATTTAATATTTCCAATGGTATATTCCTCAGCAAATGGAATTCTCTTCCATTCCTTCATCGTATCTTTAAAAAACAGAACAACCCCACAATCCGTTCTTGTACTCACATAGGCAAAGTTTACACCTTCTTTATCTATATGTATCCCTAAAGGATATGGCATCCCTTTTGTGATATTCATGGTTAAACATTCCCTTCTTATAAAAAATAATAGCTATTTTGATATTATATCACATCCTCACCCACCTCTTCCATTCTATTTTAGAAAAACAGCAAAAGCTCTTAAGTAATTTAATTTTCTAATAAAACTATTTGCACGCCGGGCAGGAACAAGTTATAATAAGAAAAAAGCACAAAAGGAGACCGTTATGGGTGAAAACGATTATGCTGATGAAGAAATGACTGTTGAACTGGAATTAGAAAGTGGTGAACATGTAACATGTGCCATCATTACAATACTCACAGTCAATAAGAAGGATTATATCGTCCTCCTGCCTCTCGATGAAAACGGAGAAAATGCAGACGGAGAAGTATGGTTCTATGGTTATAAAGAAGATGAATCGGATACCAATATAGAGCCGGAGCTTAGATATATTGAGGATGATGATGAATACGAAGCTGTTTCCGATGCTTTTGACGAGTTTCTTGATAATCAGGAATTTGACGAGCTGGTGGAAAGCGAAGAGGAATAAGTTTTATTGAGCGTGTTTAGAAATCTGGATGGCAGTCTTGGATGATCCTTTGTGCCTGTAAGGTATAAAATCTCCAAGGCTGCTTT
Organism: uncultured Clostridium sp.; assembly: GCA_964544135.1. Lineage (GTDB taxonomy): Bacteria > Bacillota > Clostridia > Lachnospirales > Lachnospiraceae > Acetatifactor. The sequence goes on from CAZJAS010000002.1 coordinate 110,190, forward strand.
AGCGCGTGTCATTCCTACATAAAAAAGCCTACGCTCCTCTTCCTCCGCTTCCTTACCGGGTGATTTTCCATAGGGTATCCTGCCCTCATTTACCCCGGGAATACATACATAAGAAAATTCAAGTCCCTTGCTTGCATGCATTGTCATAAGCTGTACACCCTCCCTGTTTTGGGAGATGTTACCTATCCTTACCTCTTCCTGCTTACTATAAGCAAGCCATTCCGATATTTGCTTAAATCCTTTTGCTTCTGATTGCACTTCATCCAGAAGCTCTTTCCATTCATCATATAATTCCTGTTTCGTTCCGGCTTTTCCCCGCAGCCAAATATCATATCCTATTATTTTTCGTACAAAATTAATTGCTAAGAAGGGGGACAATCTTCCTATTTGAATCATCTGTTTTCTTAATAGTGCTACCGCTGCTGCAATCTCTTTTTTACCGCTATTCCTATATTGCTCTTCTATTTGCTCCAAATCAACTTCTTCTTCCCAAATGCTTTCCCTGCTGATATATCTGACCGGCTTATTCATGATCTGCAGAAAAATCCGTCTCTCTCTTTCTCCTATTGCCAGCTTTAAATATGCGGCGATATCCTGTACCGCAAAATGGGCATAGCGGCTTTTGATTCCTTCCTTTAGTATATAAGGAATATTTTCCTTTGCTAGATGGGGGATCAGATACTCTATATCCCTGTTGGTCCTGAAAATAACAGCCATTTCATTCAGAGGAAGCTGTTTGGAAAGGGAAAGAATATGACTACTTAAATAGAGATATTGCTTTTCCCTGTCCGGAAAAGATTTGATGAGAACAGGCTTTATGTCAGCATATTGGTTTTCTGTTCCGGAAGCATACATCTTTTTAATAAATCTGTTTTTGTTTTCTATAATTACGGTGTTAGCCGCCAGAACAATTTCTTCTCTACTCCTGTAATTCGCCTCTAAATAAACTTTTTTTAGTCCCGGATAATCTTTTTCAAACTGCTGCATAATGCCGGGACTCGCACCTCTGAAACCATAAATTGACTGATCATCATCTCCTACCACAAATAAATTATTTTGAGGCATAGCCAGCATTTTTAAGACCTCATATTGCACTCTATTGCTATCTTGGAATTCATCCACCAATAGATAGGTAAATCTTTTTTGCCATTTAGATAATATTGCCGGTTCTTTTTTAAACAGCTCCAAACAGCGTACCAGCATATCGTCAAAATCCATCTTACCAAGAGCTGCAGTCTGTTTCAGATAAATAGATTCATATCTTTCATAATCCGATTTTTCCAAATAGGCAGGAATCGGGAGCTCTTCCGGCTGAAATCCATTTTTGCGTAAGCTGATACAAGAAAGGATTTCATCTAATCCTTCCGGTTCTTTTTTATTCGTATTAATTTGGTCTTTTAAGATGGAATACAGGATACGGCGCTTTTCGCTTATAGACAACAGGCAGTCGTTTCTGAAATGATAACGCTCCTGTAGGATATGATAATAGATTGCATGAAAGGTTCCGAAGGCTACGGGAAAAACTCCGCCTTTCATTTCTCTGATAAATCTATGCTGCATAGAAAGGGCAGCCGCTTTTGTATATGTAATTACTAATATGGAAGAAGGAGGCACTTTATATTGTTCTATGAGGTGCTTTACCCGTCCGATGAGCACCGTAGTCTTGCCGCTTCCCGGTCCGGCCAATATCATAGCCGGACCAAAGTGATGGCAAAGGGCTTCTTTTTGTGCCCGATTCATCTTATTTTCTACTATTTCAGGCATTTTTCAGCTTTTCAATTCCTATTCTGATGCGTCTGCAGGATTCTTCCTTGCCCAGTATCTCCATAATTTCCGTAGCTCCTGCTGGTGTCATCTGTTTACCGGACACAGCGGTCCTGATCGGCCACATAACATAACCGTTCTTACAGCCCTTCTCCTCCACAAAGGAAATTAATTTCTGATATAACGCATCGCTTGTATAATTTTCTTCCTCTTCCAATATCGGTAATAATTCGGTCAACACTTCCAAAGAGGAAGCCGTATCCGTTTTCATTTTTTTATGGGTATACATAGTAATAGGATACTCCAGAAGTTCATTAAAGAAATCAACCTGCTCCTTAATATCCCAAAACACTTCGATTCTGGTCTTAACCATTGCTGCAATTTTCTTTAAATCAAATCCATCCTTTAGACTCTCTTTTAAATAAGGCTCTGCCATTTGATAGAAAGTATCAAAATCCATTGCTTTTAGATACTCACCATTCATCCATTTTAACTTTACAATATCAAAAACCGCCGGTGATTTACTGATTCTATGGTAATCAAAATCGGCAATCAACTCCTGTAAAGAGAAAATTTCCCGGTTATCCTCCGGGCTCCAGCCCAGTAGCGCAATATAGTTTACAATAGCCTCTGCTAAAAAACCCTGTTCCAATAAATCCTCAAATGAAGCATGTCCGCTTCTTTTTGAAAGCTTCTTATGATTTTCATCTGTAATCAAAGGTAAATGCACATAAACAGGAACTTGCCAGCCAAATGCTTCATAAAGCCTTTGATACTTAGGTGAGGAGGACAAATATTCATTTCCCCTTACCACATGGGTAATATTCATCGTATGGTCATCCACCACATTTGCAAAATTGTAGGTAGGATATCCGTCGGATTTCATTAAAATCATATCATCCAATTCACTATTACTAACTGTAATATCACCATAAAGCTCATCATGAAAGGTGGTTGTCCCTTCCGTGGGATTATTCTGTCTGATCACAAAAGGAATCTTTTGCTCCAGCTTCTTATTTACTTCTTCATGGGAAAGAGAGAGGCAGTGCTTGTCATATGTCATAATCTCCTTGCCCTCTACCACTTCTGTTTTTAATGTTGAAAGCCTCTCCTTATCACAAAAACAGTAATATGCCTCTCCCCTTTCGACCAATTCCTTTGCATATTTCATATAGATACCGGTCTTCATACGCTCACTTTGCACATAGGGGCCAAATCCACCGTCTTTATCGGGTCCTTCATCATGTATCAGTCCCGTCTGCTCCAATGTACGGTAAATGATTTCAGTGGCTCCTTCCACAAAACGTTCTTGATCCGTATCTTCAATGCGCAGCATAAAATCACCGCCCGCATGCTTGGCAATCAAAAATTCATATAATGCAGAACGCAGATTACCCACATGCATTTTTCCTGTGGGACTGGGCGCATACCTTGTTCTGATTTTCGTCATATCTTCCTCCGTTCCGGGTTTTATCCCTGCATGTCACTATTGCTCATTGTAAAATATTTCCTATGAAATGGCAATGTAAATTTAAGCATCCGGTACTTTTTTAACAGCCTTAGATTTGAATTTCTCCAATTCTCTTTTTGCCTGCGGCAAGGCGATATTGGTTCCCGCTCCGGCAATACAGCCTCCGGGGCATGCCATGCCTTCGATCAGACAACCGTTCTTCTTGCCCGCCTTTGCCAAAAGCAGCATCTTTTTACATTCGGTAAGGCTTTCCGCATGCTCAATATGCACTTCCGTGCCCGGATAATATTCTTTGATACAATCTTCTATGGCGCTTGCAACTCCGCCTGCAATACCGTATCCACGCCCTGCAGCCGTGGCATCCTGCATTTCATCCATCTCTTTTATTTCATCCAGTAAAATTCCCTTTGCCTCAAACATACCGGTTAATTCTTCAAAAGTAATTACAAAATCCACATCCGAACGTACCGTTTTACGGGAAGCCTCCAATTTTTTAGAGGCACAGGGACCGATAAAAACCACACTGGCATCGGGATGCTCTTTCTTGATAATCCTTGCGGTCGCTACCATAGGTGTCAATTCATTACTGATTTTATCTATGGTTTCGGGAAACATATTTTTTGCCATAACAGACCAAGCCGGACAACAAGAGGTAAGAGAAAAGGCTTGATTTCCGCTGGCCACTTCCTTTACATAATGCTCTGCTTCCGCCATACAGCCTAAATCCGCACCGAGTGCCGTTTCATATACATCCGCAAACCCCAATTCCTTTAACATGGTCTTAAATATTTCCGGTGTAACCGCCGGACCGAACTGACCTACAAAGGAAGGAGCTACCTGTGCAATGATTTTCCTTCCGGACTGCATGGAACGAATCAGCTGAAAAATCTGAGATTTATCCGCAATAGCACCGAAAGGACAGCTTACCATACACTGCCCGCAGGAAACACAGGTTTCGTTGTCTATGGTTGCCCTATTATGCATATCATTTTTAATGGCATTGACACCGCAGGCCTTTGCACATGGTCTTTCTCTATGAGTAACCGCATCATACGGACAAATATCCTTGCATTTTCCGCATTTAATACACTTTTCCTGATTGATTAAGGATTTGCCGTTAACCATGGTTACCGCTCCCACAGGACATACTTCACGGCAGGGATGTGCCACACAGCCCATACAGGTATTGGTTACTTCATAACGATTTTCAGGGCAGGCATTACAAGCCGACGGAATCACCTGCATCAGGGGCGGTTCATAATATTTTTCATCTATATTGCTTTCTTCCAGTCCCTGTGTCAAATGTCCCGGTCTCTCTCTGTCTTCCGGTCTTAATGACATACCCATGGCAAGACGGATTCGTTCTCTGATAATCGCTCTGTCCCGATATACGCCGTCCCAGTATACCGACTCATCATAGTCCACTATTTTATATGGCAATGCCTCCATATCATCTTTTAAATTGGTTGAATTGTAGGCAAGTTTTGCTACCTCTGTAAATACCCTTCTTCTGCGTTGCCTGACCGGAGTATCAATACCTCTCATGCTGCTCATTTTAATTCCTCCTGCAAAAATAAAATCCCTGTTGTTTATGATTCATACTATTTTAGTAAACCATAAACTCACAGGGAAATCAAGCATATTGTTAAAAAAATATCAGGTGAACTTTTAACCCATAAAAAGACTTCCGATCTGAAATACCAGTACGGACGCAGCCCAAGCCAGTATTACCTGGAATGCCATAAGTCCCATCGTAAATTTAAGAGAACCGCTTTCTTTCTTTATGGTAGCCATAGCTGCGATACAAGGTATATATAAAAGACAAAACAACATAAGACAGTAGGCATTTAAAGGTCCAAAGGCAGGATTTGCCGCCTGTACATTCGCCATAATAGTCTCCATACCGGCAGCGGAGTTCGCATTTGCCACACCAAAAAGCACGGAAAAACTGCTTACTACCACTTCCTTTGCGGAGATACCTGCTATGAGTGCTACCGCAATCTGCCACATTCCCAATCCCGCCGGTGCCAAAATCGGTACAAGTAATCTTCCGATCACCGCACCAAAGCTGTCAGTGGGAGTCTCCACCATTCCTTTCAAACCAAAATTTAAAATAAACCATATTATGATGGAAGCAATAAATATAGTGGTTCCCGCTTTACTGATATAATCCCTCAGCTTCTTCCATACATAGATACGCACCGTTCTGGCATTGGGTCTTTTATACTCCGGAAGCTCAATCAGTAGAGAGTCATTTTCCTTTCCTTTTTCAGCCCGGTTTATTACAAGTGCTGTCATGATTGCTACCACCATACCAATGATATAAAAGGAAAATGCTACCAAACCTGCATGGTCGGGAAAAAACATATCTGAAAATATGACATAAATAGGCAATCTGGCAGAGCAAGACATAAAGGGCGTAATAATCATTGTTTTTCTTCTGTCTTGTTCCGTTTCTAACGTCCTTGCTGCCATAATAGCAGGCACCGTACAACCAAAGCCCAGTATCATAGGCAGAAACGCCTTACCCGATAAACCAACCTTGCCCATAATAGAGTCCATTACATAAGCAACTCTGGACATATAACCGCTATCCTCTAAAATGGCAAGTGCCAAAAAGAGAATGAATATATTGGGAATAAATGTAAGTATCCCCCCTACTCCCGCTATAATACCATCTACAATAAGAGAAATCAGCCAGTCTGCCGTACCGATACCCTGAAGTAAATCTAAGGAAGCTACGGATAATAAATTCAAGGCCGATTCAAATACGCCTTTTAACATATCTCCCACTGCAAATGTGAGAAAAAATACCAATCCCATAATAAATAGGAACACAGGAAGCCCCAACCACCGGCTTGTCAGTATTTTATCCACCTTATCCGTGGCTACTTCCTTTCTGTCTTTATGAAACAGAACCTCCTTTACCACAGATTCTATATAGGTATATTTACAACTGATAATATCCTTTTCATAACTCTTATCCACAATATTAGTGATTTGAATGGGATGCTCTTTTAAAACCTCCTCATCCTCCACTAAAAGCTTGATAGCATGCCATCTGCAGGAAGAATGGGTGGGATAATGTGCCTGCATCATAACTTCCAGCTTTTCAATCTTATTTTCTATTTCCCTTGGATACTGTAGAATATATTCCGCATTTTTCCCTTCCTCATAATGATGAATCACTGCATGAAGCAAAATATCAAGTCCCGTTCTTTTAGCCGCAGAAACAGGCACTACCGGAATATCTCCTAACATTTCCGGCAGGCGATGGAGGTCTATTTCCATTCCCCTCTCCTTGATAATATCCATCATATTCAGGGCCAACACTACCGGCTTGCCCAATTCCAAAAGCTGTAAAGTCAGGTATAGGTTTCTCTCCATGCTGGAGGCATCTACAATATTGATAATGACATCAATCTCATCATCCATTACACATTTTCTTGTGACTTTTTCTTCCATCGTGTAGCTGCTCAAGGAATAAATACCCGGTGTGTCCACCAAAGTAATATTCATTCCCTCATATGAGGTTTGCCCTTCCACCTTCTCTACGGTCACACCGGGCCAGTTTGCAACCTTAAGCCTGGATCCGGTTAAAGCGTTAAATAGTGTGGTCTTTCCGCTGTTTGGATTTCCCACACAGGCAACACGAATACTCTTTTCACTCATGATCATGATCCTCCATGACTTCTATATTGGAGGAAAGGTGTTTCCCCAGCGCAAGTCTCGTACCTCTGACTTTAATAATCAGCGCCCCTCTTTTTTTTCTGTTGAGCACCTTAATCCTTGTACCGTCATTCAGTCCAAGCGCCTGCAAACGTCTGGTTACCGCTTCTTCCACATATAAACCCTTTATGGTATATTCTTTGTCTTTTTTCGCCTCGTATAAAGTCATGTTAACGCCTCCATTTACAGTAAAAATTATATGCTGTTCGTCATGGCTTGTCAAGGTCATATGTAACTAACCGATAGTTTCATCGTTTGGGGTAACGGACCGGAAACCACCACATATAATACTATAAAAATAATCTACAAATTTTATGAAAGGAAACATTTATGCAAGACTATACTTTTGATGAATATATTGACCGTTATCCGGTTGCTATGGCTTATGTTCCCTGGCAGCATCTTACAAATATATATGAGAATTTAGAAGATGCTTTTTATACAGGCACCATATTCCCTGAACTTAACAAACCTTTCACCGGAAGGAGGGTGGTTTCATGAACGGAAAACTTTCGGAAAAGGATCGCATGCTGAAGGATATCAGTATCATTGATTTTACCCTTGTGGATTTAATTGAATATTTAGACACCCACCCATGTGATAAAAAGGCTATGGAATTTTTTAACCACTATGCCCATATTAAAAACCAAATGATGCAGGATTTTGCTGCACGCTATTATCCGTTAACTGCGGAACTTTCTGATGATACGAGAGAATGGAGCTGGGTGCTTTCACCCATGCCGTGGGAATATTCTGCTAATGAAGGAGGTTGTCGATAATGTGGAAATATGAAAAAAGATTACAATTTCCTGTTAATATAAAGGAACCCAATGCTAAGCTGGCACAAAGTATTATGTCTCAATACGGCGGACCTGACGGAGAAATGGGCGCAAGTATGCGCTATTTATCCCAGCGTTATGCCACACCCTACAGAGAAGTAGCAGGACTGCTTACCGATATCGGTACAGAAGAACTGGCCCATCTTGAAATGGTTGCCACCATTGTACACCAACTCACCAGAAATCTTTCTATGGAAGAAATTGAAAAAAGCGGCTTCGCACCCTACTATACCGACCATACCGTAGGCATTTGGCCCCAGGCTGCAGGCGGCATACCTTTTAATGCTTGCGAATTCCAAAGTAAGGGCGATATCATAACGGATTTATTTGAAGATATGGCTGCGGAACAAAAAGCCCGCTCGACTTATGACAATATTCTGCGTCTGGTTAGAGATGTGCCGGATGTTTGTGAGCCTATTAAATTCTTACGTGCCAGAGAGATTGTTCATTTCCAGCGTTTCGGTGAAGCACTCCGCATTACACAGGATAAATTGGATTCTAAAAACTTCTATGCCTTTAACCCCGGATTTGATACCGTTCAGGGTGGTATGGACTGTAATAAGAAATGTAACTGTGGAAACAGGTAAGTCATTTCTTTATTCTTTTATATATAAATATTATAACACCGTCTTTTTTGCTGTTCCAGCTTAAAAGACGGTGTTTATCGTGTTTTGTTATCTTTATTTACTTATATTTTACTTCCTAAATATTAATTGCTAGGCTATTTTTATACACTTTCTTCCTAGAAGAATAATTAAATTTTATGTTAGTAATTATCTGTCCCAATTTGGGACACACACTGTATTTAGTATGAAACATTGTAACCGGAATTTCTTATTTTAATTTTACAATTCTAATTCCATTAGAAACTTTAGAATGGATTTCAGACGCCTTTTCTTGCCACTCTTGAGCCTTAAAAGAATCGCCTTGTTTTGAATATACATTAGCTATATTATCATAAACACCTGCCATGTTATGGTAGGTGGTGGCAGTAGCAGGATGCTCCTTGCCTAACACCTTTTCAATAATTGCCAGGGCCTTCTCATACCATGCCAGGGCCTTGGGGTAATCCCCTAGACTATCATAAACACCTGCCATGTTATTATAAGTGGTGGCAGTAGCAGGATGCTCCTTGCCTAACACCTATTCGCGGATTTCCAAGG